>NZ_JBEOVM010000027.1:0-76221 GCF_040295505.1 Streptomyces sp. NPDC002790
TACGTGGTGTCATACTCCGTCTTGCACCCGGGGGGTTGGTGTGTGTGGGGGGGGGGGGGGGGGTATTTGGCTGGGGGGGGGGGGGGGGGGCCGCCCCCCCCCCCCCCCCGGACTTGGGCATAAACGCGCGGACTTGGGCATAAAAAGAAGCCGGTCCCCGAGGGGACCGGCTTCTTAAAGCAACCAGCTAGGTGGCCGCGCAATGGGGTATCCCCTGCTCGAGTGTGTTCGAGAGCTTGGGGAAGTTACGTCAGCGCGAGACCTTGCCGGCCTTGATGCACGAGGTGCAGGCGTTGAGGCGCTTCGGCGTCCCACTGATCACGGCACGCACACGCTGGATGTTCGGGTTCCAGCGACGGGGCGTACGGCGGTGCGAGTGGGAGATGCTGTTGCCGAAGCCCGGCCCCTTGCCACAGACGTCGCAGTTGGCAGCCACGGGTCACTCCAAAGACTTCAGATGCTCTTACGGTTGATCCCGGCATGCCGGGATCAGGATCGGAGGATCTGAGTGGCGGTGCCAGGGGGATGGCCCGATGGATATCGGGCAACCCGAGCAGCATACAACGGCTGCGTCGGTAGAACGAAACTACCATGGCTGGTGGGACCGCCCGCCCGGGCTCCGGACCTGGTCGGGGTCGGCTTCCGGGTCGCCTTTCGGACCGGGCCCGCTTTCCGGACGCTTACCTTCCGCGGTCTACTGTGCGGTGCCAGTCCAGCCGCTCGAGGAGGCGCAGGTGCCGCAGGTGCTCGACGTGATCGCGGTGCGCGCCTGGTGCTCACTCGCGCTGGAGGCGCTCGGCCGCGACCGCGCGGAGATAGACGCGATCAACGTGTATCCGGTCGCCGACGGGGACACCGGCACCAATCTCTATCTGACCCTGGAGTCCGCCCAGCAGGCGGTCGAGGCGGTCTTCGCCGGGCTCGGGGCGGGCCCCGAGCCGACCGCTCCCGCGCTCCCCGAAGTGATGCGAGCCATGGCGCACGGCGCCCTCATCGGCGCCCGGGGCAACTCCGGGACGATCCTCGCGCAGCTGTTCCGTGGCATGGCCCAGGTCCTCGCCGAGGGCGGGGCCAGTGAGGGAGATCACGCCGCGGGAGCCGACGCGGACGCCCTGCGGCTCGCGCTGGGCCGGGCCGCCGAGGCCGCGCGCGAGGCGGTCGCCCACCCCGTGGAGGGCACCGTCCTGACCGTGGCGACGGCGGCCGCGGAGGCCGCATCCGGGACTGAAGGGGGCTGCCGCGACGTCGTCCGTGCCGCCTACGAAGGCGCGTGCGTGGCGCTCGACGCGACGCCGGGGCAGCTCGCCGCCCTGGGCAGTGCCGGGGTCGTGGACGCGGGTGGGCGTGGGCTCGTGGCCGTCCTGGGGGCGCTGAGCGAGGCGGTCTCGGGGGAGGCGGTGCCGGTACGCCGGGGTGGAGCGGGCCCCCACGCGCGCGTGGCCGCCGTCCCCGATGGCGTACCGCTCGAATGCCCCGAGGGCGAAGGGAGCGAGGGCGAAGGGAGCGAGGGCGAAGGCGCGCCCGGTCCCGCCTTTGAGGTCATCTACCTGCTCGAAGCGGACGACAAGGCCGTGGCCCGGCTGCGGACCCGGCTCGACGCCCTCGGGGACTCGCTGGTCGTCGTCGGCGGGGACGGCCTGTGGAACGTCCACGTACACGTGGACGACGCGGGCGCGGCCGTGGAGGCGGGCGTCGAGGCCGGGCGCCCGTACCGCATCCGCATCACCCACTTCGGGCTCGGTGACGTGCACGCGACACATGCCTCGGCGCCGCGGGAGCGTGCGCAGCGGGCCGTGGTGGCGGTCGTGCCGGGCGACGGGCTCGCGGGGCTCTACCGGGAGGCGGGCGCGACGACCGTGCCCGACCGGCCCGGTGAGCCGCCCGCGAGCGGGGAGCTGGTCGACGCGATACGGCGGGCCCACGCGCGCGAGGTGGTGCTGTTGCCGAACGACGCCGAGCTGCGGCACACCGCCGCGGCGGCGGCCGAGCAGGCCCGCTCCGAGGGGCTGCGGATCGCGCTCATCCCGACCCGCTCGGCGGTCCAGGGCATCGCCGCGCTCGCCGTCCACGAGCCCGACCGGCGCTTCGACGAGGACGTCGTGGCGATGACCTCGGCCGCGGGCGCGACCCGGTACGGCGAACTGGCCGTCGCCGAGCGGCAGTCGTGGACCATGGCGGGAATCTGTCAGGCGGGCGACGTCCTCGGCCTCATCGACGGCGACGTGGCGGTGATCGGCGGCGAGGTCCCCGCGACGGCCCGCACGATCCTCGACCGGATGCTGGCGGCGGGCGGCGAACTCGTCACGCTCGTCCTCGGCGAGGAGGTCTCCGACGAGGTCGCGGGCGCGCTCGAACAGCATGTGCGCGAGTCCTACCTGGCCGTGGACACGGTGGTGTACCGCGGCGGGCGGCAGTCGGCGCTGATGCTGATCGGCGTCGAGTAGAGCTCTACCGGATGCCCTTGCGGCGCAGGTTCGTCCGCGTACCGGCGGCATCGAGCAGCTGATCGCGTCGACCTCGGCCGGGGTGCGCTCGGCGAGCAGGGCCTTGCCCAACGAGGCGTTCTTCGCTGCCACTTACCCCCTGGAACGTCCGGATCATCGTAGGCGACAGGGTGCCGGAAACCCTTGGCCCGACCCCCTGAAATCACATACGCAAGCCTTGTCTACGTACGTAGACGCGTGTCAGGATCCGATCATGGCTGACACTGAGAAGCACCGGATCTCCGAGGTGCGCGTGACGCCGGTGGCGTTCCGCGACCTTCCGCTGCTCAATTCCGTAGGTGTGCACGAGCCCTTCGCGCTGCGCTCGGTCGTCGAGGTCGTGACCGACAGCGGCCTGTGCGGGCTCGGTGAGTCCTACGGGGACCTGCCGCATCTGCGCCGACTGGAGCGGGCCGGGCAGCACTTGGTCGGCATCGACGTCTTCGACCTCAACGGCGTTTGGCGCGCGGTCAACGAGTCGCTGGCCGCCGACAGCGGCGTGGGCGGGCACGGGATGAGCGGGATGGTGACCGACAGCTCCCTCGCCGACCGGGTCGTCTCGCCCTTCGAGGTCGCCGCGCTCGACCTCCAGGGCAAGGTCGTCGGCCGCCCGGTGAGCGACCTGCTGGGCGGCGCCGTGCGCGACCGCGTCGCCTACAGCGCGTACCTCTTCTACAAGTGGGCCGGCCATCCGGGACAGGAGGAGGACGGGTGGGGCGAGGCGCTCGACCCCGAGGGGCTCGTCCGGCAGGCGCGGCGCATCATCGACGCGTACGGGTTCGGCGCGATCAAGCTGAAGGGCGGCGTCTTCCCGCCCGAGGAGGAGATCGAGGCGGTCCGCGCGCTGCGCGCCGCCTTCCCCGGACTGCCGCTCCGGCTCGACCCCAACGGGGCCTGGAGCGTGGCCAGTTCGGTCAAGGTGGGGCAGGAGCTCGACGGGGTCGTCGAGTATCTGGAGGACCCGACGCCCGGCATCGAGGACATGGCCCGCGTCGCGCGCGAGGTGTCGATGCCGCTCGCCACCAACATGTGCGTGGTCGCCTTCAAGCACCTGCCGCCCGCGGTGCGCCAGGAGGCCGTCCAGGTGGTGCTCTCCGACCACCACTTCTGGGGCGGGCTCCGGCGCTCCCAGCGGCTCGGCGCGATCTGCGAGACGTTCGGCATGGGGCTCTCCATGCACTCCAACTCGCATCTGGGCATCAGCCTCGCCGCCATGACGCACCTCGCCTCCGCGACCCCGAACCTCGACTACGCCTGCGACACGCACTGGCCGTGGAAGGACCCGGCCGAGGACGTCGTCGTGCCGGGCGCGCTCACGTTCGAGGACGGCGCCGTCGCCGTGCCCACCGCCCCCGGCCTCGGCGTCGAGCTGGACCGGGACGCGCTCGCCCGGCTGCACGAGCAGTACCTCACCAGTGGCATCCGCGAGCGCGACGACACCGCCTACATGCGCCGCTTCCAGCCGGAGTTCGACCCGACGGTGCCGCGGTGGTGAGCGGGGGAGCGGCGCGGCCGCTGGAGGTCCTGGTCACCGAACCGGTCATGGGGCGGTTCAGGGACGTACTCACCGAAGGCGGCGCGCATCGCTGGACCTTCGCGTACGGGGACGACCCCGAGGCCCGCGCCGCCGCCGCGGCCACCGCCGACGTCCTCGTGTGCTCGGCGGCCGACCGCGAGCTGCTGGCCGGGATGGGGCGGCTGCGGCTGCTGCACGTCACCGGGGCCGGCTACGACAAGATCCCGCTGGACGCGCTGCGGCCCGGGGTGCGGGTCGCGAACACCTTCCACCACGGCCGGTCCATCGCCGAACACGTGGTGATGGTGTCGATGATGCTGCTGCGCGACGTCGCGCGCGGCGAGCGGGACATGCGGGCCGGTGTCTGGCGCAACGCCGTCGTCGACGAGGGCTACCCCTTCGGCGGGGTCCTCGCCGGACGCACCATCGGTGTCCTCGGCATGGGCGAGATCGGCGGCGAAGTGGCGCGGGTGGCGGGCGCGTTGGGCATGCGGGTGCGTGCCGTACGGCGTGATCCGGGCGCTCCACCGCCTGCCGGTGCGGACCTGGAGTGGGTGGGCGGTCAGGACCGGCTGCACGAGCTGCTGGGCGCCTGCGACGTGGTCGTGGTGACGGTGCCGCTGAGCGAGGAGACGCGTGGGCTCGTGGACGCCGCCGCGCTCGCCGCGATGAAGCGCTCCGCCGTCCTCGTCAACGTCGCCCGCGGCCCGGTCGTCGACGAGAAGGCGCTGCACGCGGCGCTGAGCGACGGCACGATCGCCGGGGCGGGCCTCGACGTGTGGTGGCGCAACCCGCGCGAGCCCGCGGCGCCGCCGCCCTCGCACCTGGACTTCACCGGGTTCGCCAACGTGGTGCTCACGCCGCACCAGTCCGGCCACACCGAGGAGACCTTCCGCGGCCGGGCGGAGGACATCAGGTCGAACGTCGAGGCGCTCGCGGAGGGGCGGCCGCTGCGCAATCTGGTGCGGAGCTGACGGCCGTGTGCGGAGCTGACGGTCGTACCGCAGGTCAGGTCACACGAGTTGCTCCCCGATCAGCAGCACCGCCCCCAGCGTCGACACTCCGATCGCGGCCCAGCGCAGCCGGCGCGCGTCCATGAAGCGGTTGACGTAGCGCGAGAGCACGTAGCCGAGGACGGATGCGGGAGCGAGTACGGCCGACATCCGGAGCGTGTGTGAACCGATGGCCCCCGTGGTCGCCAGCGTCGCGACGGACAGCACCGAGCCGATGAGGAAGAAGCCGCTCATGGTGCCGCGCAGCACCGGTGCGTCCTTGCCCTGCCACACCAGGGCCATCGGCGGGCCGCCGATCGAGGTCGCGGTGCCGAGGAGCCCCGACGCGGAACCGGCGAGGACCAGGACCGGACGGTGCGGTCGCGGCGCCCAGCCGAAGCAGGTCAGTACGACGCCCAGGAGCACCACGCCGGACAGCATCAGGGCGAGGCCCTCGGGCGGCAGCGCGGTCACGAGCAGCGCCCCCGCGACGGTGCCGGGCACCCGGCCGACCAGCGCCCAGCCCGTGCCCCGCAGATCGATGTGCTGCCGCTCGGCCACCGTCACGAGGAGGGTGAGCACGCCCGCCTGGATGATCAGCGTTCCCGGCACGAGGGACGGGTCCACGACGGCGACCACCGGTGCGGCGAGCATCCCCATGCCGAAACCGATGGACGCCTGAAGACAGGACGCGAGCACCACCGCGACCGCGACGGCCAGATAGCCGGTGAGTGTCACGCGCCGTCGCCGCCCGCGGTCACCAGTCCCGAGGTCTCCTCCAGCGGATGGAAGCAGGCCGCCGTGTGCCCCGGGTCCCGTGGATCGACGGCCGGGTCGGGCGCCGCCGAGGCGCACACGTCGGTCGCCTTCCAGCAGCGGGTGCGGAAGCGGCAGCCGGACGGCGGCGAAAGCGGGGACGGCAACTCGCCCTGGAGGACGATGTGTTCACGGCGCGCGTCGGCGTCGAGGGACGGCGCGGCCGACATCAGCGCCGAACTGTACGGGTGCAGGGCGCGGTCGAAGACGGACTCCGTGTCGCCCTGTTCGACGACGCCGCCCAGGTACATCACCATCACACGGTCCGCGACGTGCCGGACCACCGACAGGTCGTGGGAGATGAAGAGGTAGCTGACGCCGAGCTGCCGTTGCAGGTCGTTGAGGAGGTTGAGCACCTGCGCCTGCACGGACAGGTCGAGCGCGGAGACCGGCTCGTCGCAGATGATGACGTCGGGGGAGAGGGCGAGCGCACGGGCGATGCCGATGCGCTGGCGCTGGCCGCCGGAGAACTCCTGCGGGTAGCGCTGCTCGTCACCCTTGCGCAGCCCGACGAGATCGAGCAACTCCCGTACGCGGGTGGAGCGTTCGGCCGCCGTGCGGTGCAGGGACCTGTGGGTGCGCCACGGTTCGCCGATGATCTCGCCGGCCGTCATCCGGGCGTTGAGCGAGGCGAACGGGTCCTGGAACACCATCTGGACCTGGCGCCGCCACGCCAGCAACTCCGCCCCCTTGAGCGCGAACGGGTCCACGCCGTCGAAGCGGACGCTGCCGCCGTCGGGCCGCTCCAGCATGAGCAGGGTGCGGGCGAGCGTGGACTTTCCGCAGCCCGATTCGCCGACGAGGCCGAGGGTCTCGCCGCGCTCCAGATCGAAGGAGATGCCGTTCAGGGCGCGCAGCCGGCGCCCCTTGCCTGCGCCCTGGGCCGGGAACGTCTTGGTGAGCTCGCGTACTTGGAGCAGCGGCTTGTCGGTCATCGGGTCACCTCGTCGGAGAAGTGGCAGGCGGCCGTGCGGTCCGGCGCGACCTCGGCCGGTTCGGGGCGCCGCGCGCGGCACAGGTCGCGCACCAGCGGGCAGCGGTCCTGGTAGACGCAGCCGGGTGGGATCGAGTGCAGGTCCGGCGGGGAGCCGCCGATGGACCGCAGCTCCTCGCCGCGTGCCGCGTGCACCGGCACCGAGTCCAACAGGCCCTTCGTGTACGGGTGTCGGGGCGCGCCGAACACCTCGCGTACGGGACCCGACTCGACGACCGTGCCCGCGTACATCACCACGACCTCGTCGGCCTGCTCGGAGACGAGGGCCAGGTCGTGGGTGATCAGTACGACGCTCATGTCCCGCTCCGCGCGCAGGTCCCGCAGCAGCTGCATGATCTGCGCCTGCACGGTCACGTCGAGCGCGGTCGTCGGCTCGTCGGCGAGGAGCACGGACGGCGAGAGGGCGACCGCGATGGCGATCAGGAGGCGCTGGCGCATGCCGCCGGAGAACTGGTGCGGATAGGCGTCCACCCGGCTCTCCGGCTCCGGGATGCCGACCCGCGCCATCAGCTCGATCGCTTCCTTGCGGGCCTGCTTGCGGGACATCCCGCGGTGGATGCGGAACGGCTCGGCGAGCTGGGTGCCCACCGTGTAGACCGGGTTGAGGGCGGTGAGCGCGTCCTGGAAGACGATGGCCAGCTCGGGCCCGGCGAGCGCGCGGCGGGTCCGTTCGTCGGCCGCGACCAGATCGGTGCCGTCGAGCAGTACCCGGCCCGCGCTCACCTCGGCGGCCGGGTCGAGCAGCGAGACGATGGCCTGCGCGGTCATCGACTTGCCGCAGCCGGACTCGCCGAGCAGGGCCAGCGTACGGCCGCGTCGCGCCCGGAAACCGACCTTGTCCACGGCGCGTACGGTGCCGTGCGGGGTGCGGATGTCGACGCTGAGGCCGTCCACTTCAAGGGCGGTTGCGGTCACGACGTGGCCTCCTTGGGAGCCGGGGCGGCGCGGCGTCGCGCCTTGCGGGGCAGTGCGAGACGCCAGCGCTGCGCGGGGTCGGTGGCGAGCCGCGCCCAGGAGGCGAGCACGGTCGCGGAGACCGTCGTGACGACGATGGCCAGGCCGGGGAAGAACGTCAGCCACCACGCGCTCTGCAAGTACGTCCGCCCCTGCGAGACCATCAACCCCCAGCTGACATCGGGCGGTTGGATGCCGATGCCGAGGAAGCTCAGCGAGGACTCGGCGAGCATCACGTAACAGAATTCGAGCGTCGCGAGGGTCAGCAGCGTCGGCAGCACGATCGGGAACACGTGCCGGCGGATGATCGCCCCGCTGGACGTGCCGAAGGTCCGCGCCGCGTCGACGAAGAGGCGGCTCTGCAGCTCGGAGGATTCGGAGCGGGCGGTGCGCAGATAGACCGGGAGCCGGGTGACGGTCAGGACGAGCACGAGGTTGGCGACGCTCGGCGAGAAGACGTACAGCACGACGACTGCCATGAGCAGCGAGGGGAAGCTCATGATGACGTCGGCCACGCGCATCGCGACCGTCTCCCTGCGGCCGCGGTGGTAGCCCGCCCACATGCCGATGACCGAGCCGACGGCCAGCGCGAGCAGCACCGCGGGCACGGCCACGCTGAACGTGGTGCGGGCGGCGACGATCAACCTGGCCAGCACGCTCTGACCGAGCGGATCGGTGCCGAGGACGCCCAGCCAGCCGTGGTCGAGGGAGAAGGGCGCCTGGTTGGCGTTCTTCAGGTCCTGGTCGGTGGCGGAGTCGCCGAGCAGCGGCGGGCCGAGGACCGCGGTGAGCGCGATCAGGACCAGCAGCACGGCCGCCACGGTGGCGACGCGGTCGCGCAACAGCATGCGCCACAAGGGGACTTGACTGCCGCGGGACGCGGAAGCGCCCTCCGTCAGGGCGGTCGGGGCATCGGAGGCGGGCTTGTCTGTCGAGGTACTCACGGCGTCCTCCTCAGGCCGTCGCCGTCTCGCGCACGCGCGCGTCGAGCAGCGCGTAGCAGACGTCGATGACGATGTTGAGCGCGAAGATGGTGATCGCGGTGATCAGCACCGCGGCCTGCAGCACCGCGAAGTCGCGGCCCAGGATGGAGTCGATCATCAGCTTTCCGATGCCCGGCCAGCCGAAGATCGTCTCCACCACCACGGCCCCGTTGACCAGCGAGACGGCGAGGTCGCCCGCGACGGTGAGCGCGGGCGCGGCGGCGTTGCGCAGCGCGTGGTGGCTGACCACGCGGACGCTCCCGGCCCCCTTGCTGCGTGCAAGGCGCACGTACGGTGCGGAGAGCGCGGAGACCATGGCGCCGCGCACCACCTGGGTGAGCACGCCGAGCGGCCGGATCACCAGCGTCGTCACCGGCAGCACCCACGAGAGCATCCCGTCGGTGACGCCCGAGGTGGGCAGCGCACCGAGCGTGACGGCGAAGATCCATACGCCGGTGATCGCGAACCAGAAGTCGGGGACGCTCGCGGCGGTCATGGACAGGAACGAAGAGACGCGGTCCGCAAGGGAGTTGGGCCGGAACGCCGCCCAACTGCCGATGGCCACCGCGCCGATCACGGCGATCAGCATCGTCGCGAAGGCGAGTTGCAGCGTGGCGGGGAAGGCCCGCAACGCCATCGTCGCCGCGGACTCGCCGGTACGCAGCGACTCACCGAAGTCCAGCTGGAAGACGCCACCGAAGTAGTCGGCGATCTGCTGCCAGATCGAATCGTCGAAACCATTGCGGGCGGCGAAGGCGGCGCGCTGGGCCGGGGTGGCGGACTCGGGCAGATACAAGGACGACGGATCGCCGGTGAGCCGCGCGAGCACGAACACCCCGAGGAGCACGGCGAGCAGCGGCAGGATGCTGGTGAGTGTCCGACGGCGGAGGAAGGGGAACATCGCTGTCCCTAGGTTCGGAGGGAGTTGGTCAAGCCCGGGAGGCTGGGCGGTCCGCTTCTCATGGAGGGCGAGGCGGCCCGTCTTTCAAGCCCCGCCGGCGATTGACGCGCGGGGCCTGTTTTCAAGTCCCGCCCTCGGAGGCGAGTCGGCGGGGCCTGTTTTCAAGTCCTGCCTTCGGAGGTGAGTCGGCGGGGCCCGCATTTCAAGCCCCTGCGGCGATTGAGCAGCGGGGTCCGGGGCAGCGCCCCGGGAGCGGAGGAGGTCCCACCGCCATCACTCGGCGTGGCGGAACTCGGCCAACCGCATCTCGTCCCCCGTCGCCGAGTTCGGCCGGTACCGAACCGCATCGCCCAACGCAGTGATCCCATACATGTGCGCCACATACGCGTACTGCGCAACCTCCACCGGCTCCCGGGCGAACACCTCCCCCAGCGCCCGCTGCCTCCGCTCCCCGGTGAGCGCCTCCGCCGCACGGATCTTCCGGTCGAAGGCCACCGTCCCGCCGGAGCTCTGGAACCCCTCGCTCAGCAGGTACTGGTCCATGGAGAAGGCAGCGTCACCGGCCTGGTTCCCGTGCTGGATGAGCAGCAGGTACGGCCCCGTGTCCTTGGGGAACGGCCGCTCCTGGAACTCCGTGCTGCCCGCGGTGTCCTTCATCTGGATCTTGACGTTGAGCCCGATCCCCGCCAGCTCGTTCTGGATGACCTGCACGGTCTCGTCGACCTTCGGGAAGAGCGCGGTCCGGCTGATCAGCCGGATCTGCTTCCCGACATCGACCCCGTCGGCCTTCGCCTCCGACAGGAGCTTGCGCGCTTTGGAGAGGTCGGTCGGCCAGGGCTTGAGACCCTTGTCGTACCCGGTGATCCCGGAGGGCACGAGCTGGGACGCGGCCTTGGCGTCGCCCTGGTAGAGGGAGTCGACGATGCCCTTGCGGTCGATCGCGTAGTTGATCGCCTGGCGCACCCGCTTGTCGTTGAGCGGCGCCTCACCGAGCTGCATGCGCAGCGCGGTGGTCTCGTTGTTCGGATACGTGACCGCGGTGTCGCCCGCCCCGTCCTGCGGGCCGAGCGAAGTGGCCACGTCCGCCTCGCCGTTGGTGACCATGGCGGCGCGGACGCTGCCTTCGGGGCGCCACTGGTAGAGGGCTTTGCGGTAGTCGGGCGTCTTGCCCCAGTACCGCTTGTTGGCGGCGAGGGAGAGCCGCAGACCCGGCTCCCAGTCGGCTATCCGGTACGGGCCCGTGCCGATCGGCTCGCGCACCTTCTTCTTCGCGTCGGTCGACGTCGGCACCATCTCGACGAAGGAGAGCCGCAGCGGCAGGATCGGGTCCGCCTCGGGGGTCGTCACCTTCAGCGTGCGGGCGTCGGGCGTCGACAGTTTCACGTCCATGTCCCCGAAGACGTAGCCCTCGACGTTGCAGCCGAGCTTCGAGTTGACCGCGCGGTCGATGGAGTACGCGGCGTCCTTCGCGTCGAACCGCGAACCGTCACTGAACCGGACTCCCTCGCGGACGGTGTACGTCCACTGGGTGGCGGAGGTGCGCTTCCAGGAGGTCGCGAGCTTCGGCCGGAGCTCGCCCGAACGCGGATCGCGCTCGGTCAGCGGCTCGGTGATGTTGGAGCGCACCACCACGCCGGTGGAGGTCAGCGAGGACTCGCAGGGTTCGAGGGTGGGCGGCTCCTCCGGCAGTACGACGCGCAGTGTGTCCTTGCCCGCCGTCACCGACGCGCTGTTGGCCACGGTGCAGCCGCTCGCGGCGAGCGTGCAGACGACGAGCGCCGACGCGAGGGCCGCCCGCCGGCGGAGCGCGCCGGCTCGGGCCCGGCCGGGGATGGGAACAGGGGGCATGGGGCTTCCTCCACCGCGACAGGCACCAGCATGTCCACGGATGTAGACGCCGTTTCAATTTGTGGACGCAAGGTAAGTGTAGTTTCTGAGACGCGTCAAGAGATTGCGCAGGCAGGGGAGTTGGTCGTGAGGCCCGCAAGGGATGGAGGATGACGTTCTCGTATGTAGACGCTATTCCTGTCCATGATCGACGTCTGCTAGCTTGCGGCCAGCCGGATTCATCCGCCAACGACCCTGGAGCCGCCCCATGGCCCGCTTCTCGCCCGATGATCTGCGCCGTGTCCTGGGCTCCGGTCTGCTGTCCTTCCCCGTCACCCACACCACGCCCGACCACTCCTTCGACGCGCCGGCCTACCGCGCGCACCTGCAGCGCCTGACCGGGTACGACGTGGCGGGCCTTTTCGCCCCGGGCGGCACCGGCGAGTTCTTCTCGCTGAGCCACACCGACGTCGACGCGGTGCTGCGGGCGAGCGTCGCCGAGGCGCGGGACGGGCTGCCGATCATCGGGGCGGCCGGATACGGCACGGCGACCGCGGTGGAGATGGCCCGGCGGGCGGAGGAGCTCGGGGCCGACGGCATCCTGCTGCTGCCGCCCTACCTCACCGAGGTCGGACAGGAGGGGCTCTACGAACACGTGGCCAGGGTCTGCGCGGCCACCTCGCTCGGCGTGATCGTGTACCACCGGGCCAACGCCCGCTTCAAGGCGCCGACCGTCGACCGGCTCGTCGCCCGGTTCCCCAACTTCATCGGGTTCAAGGACGGCGTCTGCGACATCGACCTCATGGCCCGGCTGCACGCCGAACACGACGGGCGGCTCGTCCTCATCGGGGGACTGCCGACGGCCGAGACCTACGCCCTGCCCTATCTCGAACTCGGCGCCACCACCTATTCGTCGGCCATCTTCAACTTCGCCCCGCAGTGGGCCTGCGACTTCTACGCGGCCGTGCGCGCCCACGACACGGCGCAGGTCTACGACCGGCTGCGCGAGTTCGTCCTGCCGTACATCGGCATCCGCGACCGGCAGCCCGGCTACGCGGTGTCGATCGTGAAGGCCGCCCTCACCGTCTCCGGGCACGGCGCGGGCCCGGTGCGCCCGCCGCTGACCGACCTCACCGAGGCCGAGCACAGCGAACTCGCCGCGCTCGTCAAGAAAGTGATCTGAACCGGCCCTGGACCGCGAGCCGGTCCGGGAAGGAGTTACCGCATGACCACGTCCTCCGCCGCCGCCGGCCGCGTCCTCGCGGTCGGCTCGCTGAAGCCCTCCCTCGCGCAGACCCTGCGCAGCACGTACGACGCCCTTGTCCTTCCGAAGGAAGGACCCGAACGCGACACCTTCCTGGCCGAGTACGCGGACGAGGTCGGCGTCGTCGTCACCTCCGGCCGTGCGGGTGTCGGCACCGGCCTCATGGCCGCCCTGCCGCGCCTCGGCGCCGTCGTCAACTTCGGGGTCGGCTACGACACCACCGACGTCGGCCTCGCCGTGGAACGCGGCATCGTGGTCAGCAACACCCCCGACGTGCTCACCGACTGCGTCGCGGACACCGCGCTCGGGCTGACGCTCGACGTGCTGCGGGGGATCTCCGCCGCCGACCGCTACGTACGCGCCGGCCGCTGGCCGGGTGAGGGGCCCGTCCCGCTGGCGCGGCGGGTCAGCGGCGCCCGGATCGGCGTGCTCGGGCTCGGCCGGATCGGGCGGGCCATCGCCACACGGTTCGCGGCCATGGGCTGCCCGATCAGCTACCACAGCCGCCGCGAGGTGCCCGGCGTCGACTACGCGTACGCCGCCTCGCCCGCGGAACTGGCCGCCTCCGTAGACGTGTTGGTGATCGCCACCTCCGGCGGCCCCGCCACCAGTGGGCTCGTCTCCCGCGAGGTCCTCGAAGCGCTCGGCCCGGAGGGCTACCTGGTCAACATCGCGCGCGGCAGCGTGGTCGACGAGGCGGCGCTCGTCGACCTCCTGACCAACGGCGGCCTCGCGGGCGCGGGCCTCGACGTCTTCGCCGCCGAACCGCACGTGCCCCAGCCGCTGCTCGCCCTGGACAACGTGGTGCTCACGCCCCATTTGGCCAGCGGCACCGTCCAGACCCGTGACGAGATGGAACGGCTGACGCTGGACAACCTGACCGCGTACCTGGCGCACGGGAAGCTGGTGACGCCGGTCCCCGAGATGGGCTGAGGCCCGTTTCGCCGGATGCGTTCGGCCATTGTCAGTGGCGTGGTGTGCAATGGATCTCGTGCCCGCGCTCGAAGAACCACTGAAGAAGGTGCTCGGCCCCGCCACCGCGAAGGTGATGGCCGAGCACCTAGGCCTGCACACGGTCGGGGACCTGCTCCACCACTACCCGCGCAGATACGCGGAGCGGGGCGAGCTCACCCGCCTCGCGGAGCTGCCGCTCGACGAGCATGTGACGGTCGTCGCGCAGGTCGCGACCGCCCGCATCCTGAAGTTCAACGGCGGCAGGGGCCAGCGCCTCGAAGTCACCATCACCGACGGCAGCGGCCAGCTCCAGCTCGTCTTCTTCGGCCGCGGCATCCACAAGCCGCACAAGGACCTGCTGCCCGGTACGCGCGCCATGTTCGCCGGCAAGGCCTCGGTCTTCAACCGGAAGATGCAACTGGCGCACCCCGCCTACCAGTTGCTCAACGCCGAGTCCTCCGACGAGGCGGCCGAAGCCGTCGGCTCGTGGGCGGGGGCGTTGCTGCCGATCTACCCGGCCACGGCCAAGCTGGAGTCCTGGAAGATCGCCAAGGCCGTCGACCTGGTGCTGCCCAGCGCGCGCGAGGCCGAGGACCCGCTGCCCGAGTCGCTGCGCGAGGGCCGCGGCCTCGTCCCGCTGCCCGAGGCCCTGCTCAAGATCCACCGGCCGCAGACGAAGGACGACGTCGCGGGCGCCCGGGACCGCCTCAAGTGGGACGAGGCGTTCGTCCTCCAAGTGGCCCTCGCCCGGCGCCGCTTCGCGGAGACCCAGCTGACCGCCGCCGCGCGTGCGGCGAAGCCGGACGGCCTGCTCACGGCCTTCGACGCGAAGCTCCCCTTCACGCTCACCGACGGCCAGCAGAAGGTCTCCAAGGAGATCTTCGACGACCTGGCCACCGAGCACCCGATGCACCGGCTGCTCCAGGGCGAGGTGGGCTCCGGCAAGACCATGGTCGCGCTGCGCGCCATGCTCGCCGTCGTCGACGCGGGCGGTCAGGCCGCGATGCTCGCGCCCACCGAGGTCCTCGCCCAGCAGCACCACCGGTCCATCACCGAGATGATGGGCGAGCTGGCGCAGGGCGGGATGCTGGGCGGGGCCGAGCACGCCACCAAGGTCGTCCTGCTCACCGGTTCCATGGGCATGGCCGCCCGCCGCCAGGCGCTGCTCGACCTGGTCACGGCCGAGGCGGGCATCGTCATCGGCACGCACGCGCTGATCGAGGACAAGGTGCAGTTCGACGATCTGGGCCTGGTCGTCGTGGACGAGCAGCACCGCTTCGGTGTGGAACAGCGCGACGCGCTGCGCTCCAAGGGCAAGCAGCCGCCGCACCTCCTGGTCATGACGGCGACGCCGATCCCGCGCACGGTCGCCATGACGGTCTTCGGCGACCTGGAGACGTCCGTCCTCGACCAGCTTCCGGCGGGCCGCTCGCCGATCTCCAGTCACGTGGTCCCGGCGGCGGACAAGCCGCACTTCCTCGCGCGCGCGTGGGAGCGCGTACGCGAGGAAGTGGAGAACGGGCACCAGGCGTACGTGGTCTGCCCCCGCATCGGCGACGACGAGGACGAGAAGAAGGGCAAGGCCAAGAAGTCCGCCGAGGACGAGGCGGAGAAGCGGCCGCCGCTCGCCGTGCTCGACGTCGCGGAGGAGCTGGCGCGCGGACCGCTCCAGGGCCTCAAGGTCGAGGTCCTGCACGGCCGCATGCAGCCCGACGACAAGGACGCCGTGATGCGCCGCTTCGCCGCGGGGGAGACGGATGTCCTGGTGGCGACGACCGTCATCGAGGTCGGGGTGAACGTGCCGAACGCGACGGCGATGGTGATCATGGACGCCGACCGGTTCGGCGTCTCGCAGCTCCACCAGCTGCGTGGCCGTGTCGGCCGTGGCTCGGCGCCGGGCCTGTGCCTCCTGGTCACCGAGATGCCGGAGGCCGCCCCCGCGCGGGCCCGCCTGGGCTCGGTCGCCGCCACGCTCGACGGTTTCGAGCTCTCCCGGATCGACCTGGAACAGCGCCGTGAGGGCGATGTGCTCGGCCAGGCCCAGTCCGGTGTCCGCTCCTCGCTCCGCATGCTGGCCGTGATCGAGGACGAGGAGGTCATTGCGGCGGCGCGGGAGGAGGCCACGAAGGTGGTCACAGCCGACCCGGCCCTCGACCGCCTCCCGGCCCTGCGCATCGCCCTGGACGCGCTGCTCGACGAGGACCGCGAACAGTACCTCGACAAGGGCTGACCCAACGCCACCCTCCCGGGGCCCCGCCCCAGACCCCGCTGCTCAATCGCCGCAGGGGCTCGAAGTGCCCATGCCGCCGCACCGGTTTGAAAGGCCTGCTCAAGCCCCTGCGGCGATTGAGCAGCGGGGTGCGGGGCAGAGCCCCGATCTTTTGGAGCCCCGCCGGCGATTGAGGCGCGGGGGCCGGGGCGGAGCCCCGTGGCGTAGGGGGACGGGTGCCGACAGGCGGTACCGGGGGCGTGGCTGACAAACTGGGGCCGCACCGATATCCGCCCAAGGACAAGGACGTACCAGCGCGATGACCCGCGTGATCGCCGGAACCGCCGGCGGACGCCGCCTCACCGTGCCGCCAGGCACCGGCACCCGCCCCACCTCTGACCGGGCACGCGAGGCCCTCTTCTCCACCTGGCAGGCCCTCCTCGGCGGCAGCCTCGCCGGCACCCGCGTCGCCGACCTGTACGCCGGCTCCGGCGCCGTCGCCCTGGAGGCACTCTCCCGCGGCGCCACCCACGCACTCCTCGTCGAGGCCGACGCCCGCGCCGCCCGCACGATCCGCGAGAACATCCGCGCCGTCGGCCTGCCAGGAGCAGAGGCACGTACCGGAAAAGCGGCACAAATCCTCGCGGGCCCGCCCCCAACCGCCCCCTACGACCTGGTCTTTCTCGACCCCCCGTACGCCGTCTCCGACGACGATCTTCGCGAGATTCTGCTCACACTCCGCACGCGGGGCTGGCTCGCGGACGAAGCACTCGTCACCGTGGAACGCAGCACCAGAGGCGGCGAATTCCGGTGGCCCGACGGCTTCGATGACCTGAGGTCCCGTCGCTACGGCGAGGGCACGTTTTGGTACGGTCGCGCCGCCTTGAACACCACCCTCACGTGCGACGACGCACGATGACCGGACCGGAGAGCGAGGGACTTCCCGTGCGCCGCGCAGTCTGTCCGGGGTCGTTCGACCCCATCACCAACGGCCATGTCGACATCATCGCGAGAGCCTCCAAGCTCTACGACGTCGTGCACGTCGCAGTGATGATCAACCAGTCGAAGCAGGGCCTGTTCACGGTCGACGAGCGGATCGACCTGATCCGCGAGGTCACCGCCGAATTCGGCAACGTCGAGGTGGAGGCCTTCCACGGTCTCCTCGTCGACTTCTGCAAGCAGCGCGACATCCCGGCCATCGTCAAGGGCCTGCGCGCCGTCAGCGACTTCGACTACGAGCTGCAGATGGCCCAGATGAACAACGGCCTGTCCGGCGTGGAGACCCTCTTCGTCCCCACCAACCCGACGTACAGCTTCCTGTCGTCCTCCCTGGTCAAGGAGGTCGCGGCCTGGGGCGGCGACGTCTCGCACCTGGTTCCGGCGCAGGTCCACGAGGCATTGACGGAGCGCCTTCCCAAGAAGTGACGCGCACCCGCACGTTGGGCTTACAGTCGTCTCGTCCGTCTCCAACACCCCAGCCGATTCCGGCGTCTAGACGAGAGAGTGGCGAGCACACGGTGGACGTGCAGAAGAAGCTCGACGACATCGTCGGCACGGTCGGCGGCGCGCGCTCGATGCCCATGTCGGCCTCGTGCGTGATCAACCGCGCCGACCTGCTGGCGATGCTCGAAGAGGTGCGCCAGGCGCTGCCCGGCTCCCTCGCCCAGGCCCAGGAGCTCATCGGCGGCCGCGAGCAGATGGTCGAGCAGGCCCATGCCGAGGCCGAGCGGATCATCGAGGGCGCGCACGCCGAGCGCGGCACCCTGATCGCCGACACGGAGATCGCCCACCGCGCCCAGGCGGAGGCCGACCGCATCCTCGCCGAGGCCCGCCAGGAGGCCGAGGAGGTCCGCGCGGAGGCCGACGACTACGTCGACTCCAAGCTGGCCAACTTCGAGGTCGTCCTCAACAAGACGCTCGGCTCGGTCGGCCGCGGCCGCGAAAAGCTGCTCGGCACCGGACCGGGCGTCGACGAGGCGGGCTACGAGGACGAGGACGCCCCCGAGCGCAGCCACGACCCGGAGACGTTGCGCCAGGACGCCGACGCGTACGTGGACACCAAGCTCGGCGCCTTCGAGGCGGTGCTCGCCAAGACGCTCGACGCCGTCGGCAAGGGCCGCCAGAAGCTGCACGGCCGCATCGCCAGCGACGACCTCGGCACGCTGACCCTGGACGGCGAGGGGCAGCCGCACACCAGCGACGCCGACTACCTGGCGGGCCTCGCCGACATCGGTGGCGCCCAGGCCCAGCAGTCGGCCGCGGCCCAGCCCCCGCAGCAGCCGCAGCCCCCGCAGGCCCCCCAGATCCCGTCCCAGGCCCCCGAGCCCGCGCCCGCGTACGCGCAGCAGGGCCAGGACCCGTACGGCGGCTACCAGCAGCAGCCCTACGTCCAGCAGGACGCCTACGGCACCTACCAGCAGGACCCGTACGCGGCGTACCAGCAGGACCCGTACGCGTATCAGCAGCAACAGCACCAGCAGCAGGACCCGTACGCGTACCAACAGCACCAGCAGGATCCCCAGCAGCTCCAGCCGCAGGCCCAGGACAGCGCGCTCGACGAGACGAGTCTGTTCGACACGAGCATGATCAGCCTGGAACAGATGCGCCAGTACGAGCAGGGGCGCTGAGCCGGTCCCGTACCGGGTTCAAGGGGCAGATTGGGCCGTGAGCCAAAGGTCCAGTACTCTGGTTCTTCGGTCGCGCGTAGCACGTGCGTTCCGAGCTGCCCGGATATTTCGGGGCGGCACCCCACATGAGCTTCGAAGAACGAAAGCAGGACCAGCCCTGAACACCCACCTCGACCACCGCAACCCGTTCGTGTTCGATACGCACGAGCTGGGTCGGCGTCCTGGTGCCATGCAGCGGCTGTCCCGCACGATCGACGCTCCCAAGGAGTTCGGCCTCCTGGGAGTCATCGAGGTGCCGGAAGGCGCCCCGGTGGAGCTCGACCTCCGCCTGGAGTCGGTCATGGAAGGTGTGCTTGTCACAGGCACCGCCCGTGCATCGGCCAAGGGGGAGTGCGTAAGGTGTCTGGAGCCGGTCGTCCAAGAGGTCGACGCGGACTTCCAGGAGATGTTCTCGTACCCTGACGCCGACGACCGGGGCCGCGCAAAGGCGGAACCGGCCGACGACGCCGAGGACGACGAGGACACGCTCTTTCTCGAGGACGGCTTGTTCGACCTCGAGCCGGTGCTGCGTGATGCGGTGGTGCTCGCACTGCCGATGCAGCCGGTGTGCCAGGAAGACTGTGAAGGTCTGTGCTCCGAGTGCGGAGTGCGGCTTTCGGACGAGCCGGGCCACCACCATGACGCCGTCGACATCCGTTGGGCGGCTTTGCAGGGACTCGCTGGCACCATCCAGGACGGCGAGAAGGACGAGATGAGCGGCGCCGAAGCGCAAGCGGGCGTCGACGAGAAGCAGGAGAAGTAGCCGTGGCTGTTCCGAAGCGGAAGATGTCGCGCAGCAACACGCGCCACCGCCGGTCGCAGTGGAAGGCTGCGGTCCCCACCCTGGTTTCGTGCGAGCGTTGCCAGGAGCCCAAGCTGCAGCACATCGCGTGCCCGGCTTGCGGCACCTATAACAAGCGCCAGGTCCTCGAGGTCTGAGCGGCTGGTGAGAGGCACAGTGTCGAGCCCCAAGAAGGCGGATGACGCCAAGAAAAAGGTGGACACGACAGCCTCGTCCCACACGCTTCTGGAAGGGCGGCTCGGGTACAAGCTCGAGTCCGCCCTTCTGGTGCGTGCGCTGACGCACCGTTCGTACGCGTACGAGAACGGTGGCCTGCCGACGAACGAGCGCCTGGAGTTTCTGGGCGACTCGGTCCTCGGCCTCGTGGTCACCGACACTCTCTACCGAACCCACCCCGACCTGCCTGAAGGCCAACTGGCCAAGTTGCGGGCCGCGGTGGTCAATTCGCGTGCACTTGCGGGGGTCAGCCGTGGGCTGGACCTGGGCTCCTTCATCCGGCTTGGCCGGGGCGAAGAGGGCACGGGTGGCCGGGACAAGGCGTCGATTCTCGCCGACACCCTTGAAGCGGTGATCGGTGCGGTGTACCTGGACCAGGGTCTGGACGCGGCGGGCGAACTCGTCCACCGGTTGTTCGACCCGCTCATCGAGAAGTCCTCGAATCTCGGTGCCGGCCTGGACTGGAAGACCAGTCTCCAGGAGCTGACGGCGACGGAGGGGCTCGGCGTGCCCGAGTACCTGGTCTCCGAAACCGGCCCGGATCACGAGAAGACCTTCACTGCTGCCGCCCGCGTCGGAGGCGTCTCGTACGGCACCGGCACCGGCCGCAGCAAGAAGGAAGCGGAGCAGCAGGCCGCTGAGTCCGCGTGGCGTGCGATTCGCGCTGCGGCGGACGAGCGGGCCGAGGCTGCGGCTGCGGTGGTCGATACGGCCCCCGGAGCGTAACCGCTCCGCTTCCTGAGCCCGCCCTTAACCGGCCCACCCGGTAGGGGCGGGCTTCGCATTTCCCCCCGCCCCCGGGGCTCCGCCCCGGCCCCCGCGCCTCAATCGCCGGCGGGGCTATTTATAGCCCCTGCGGCGATTGAGCAGGCCCGTCCGGCAGGACCCGGGGGCGTGCGCGATACGCTCCCCGGGCCCAGCCCACCCGCTCCCGTCCGGAGGACCCCCGTGCCAGAGTTGCCCGAAGTGGAGGTCGTCCGGCGCGGTCTCGAGCGGTGGGTGGCGCATCGGACCGTCGCGGAGGCCGAGGTGCTGCACCCGCGCTCCGTGCGCCGGCACATCGCGGGCGGCGAGGACTTCGCGGCCCGGCTCAAGGGGCGGACGATCGGCGAGCCGAGCCGCCGCGGCAAGTACCTGTGGCTGCCCCTGGAGGACTCGCACACCTCCGTCCTCGCCCACCTCGGCATGAGCGGCCAGCTCCTGGTGCAGCCGCACGACGCCCCGGACGAGAAGCACCTGCGCATCCGCATCCGCTTCGCCGACACGCAGACATCGGCCGCTACCGCGGCGGGCGACACTGAGCTGCGCTTCGTCGACCAGCGCACCTTCGGCGGCCTCTCGCTGCACGAAACCGACGACAACGGCCTCCCGGACGTCATCGCGCACATCGCCCGCGACCCCCTCGACGCGCTCTTCGACGACGCCGCGTTCCACACCGCGCTGCGCGCGAAGCGCAGCACCATCAAGCGGGCCCTGCTCGACCAGTCCCTCATCAGCGGCGTCGGCAACATCTACGCCGACGAGGCACTGTGGCGCGCGAAGCTGCACTACGAGCGCCCCACGGGCACGTTCACCCGCCCCCGCACGGCCGAACTCCTGGGCCACGTAAGGGATGTGATGAACGAGGCGCTGAGCGTCGGCGGGACGAGCTTCGACTCCCTGTACGTGAATGTGAACGGGGAGTCGGGATACTTCGACCGGTCGCTCGACGCGTACGGGCGCGAGGGGCTGCCGTGCCGGCGCTGTTCGACGCCCATGCGCCGGCGCGCGTGGATGAATCGGTCCAGTTACTACTGCCCGCGCTGTCAGCGCCCGCCGCGCACGATCGCGTAAGCGGTTCGCGATGCGTCAGTAGCCGAAGTCCTGCGTCCACCACGGCCCGCCCGAGCCGAAGTGCACGCCGACGCCCAAGGTCTTGAAGTCGCAGTTCAGGATGTTCGCCTTGTGGCCGGGGCTGTTCATCCAGGAGTCCATGACCGACTGGGCGTTGGCCTGGCCACGCGCGATGTTCTCGCCGCCGAGGTCCGTGATGCCCGCCTTCTTGGCGCGGTCCCAGGGCGTCGCCCCGTCCGGGTCCGTGTGGTCGAAGAAGTCCCGCGCGGCCATGTCGTCGCTGAACGCGGTGGCGAGTGAGGCGAGTCCGCTGTCCGCCGTCACCGGGGAGCAACCCACCTTGGAGCGCTCCTGGTTGACGAGGGCGAGGACCTGGGTCGATGCCGCCTTCTCCGACGAGGTCGCCGAGCCGCCACCCGCTGAGGAGGGCGCCTTCGTCCGCGCCGGCGCAGCGGGGGCGGACGTCGATGGGCTCGCGCTCTTCGTCCTCGTACCGCTGTCGTCCGCGGACCGGGACGGCTGCGTGCGCTTCGACGGTTCGGAGGACCGCGGCGCGGCGCTGGAGGCGGAGCGGGACGGCGTCGCGGACGGCGTGGCCCGCTCGGTGTCGCGGCTCGCGGCGGACGGCGCCCGGTCGTCGACCGCACCGCTCGTGCCGCCCTGCGCCGTGACGTCGGGGGAGTCCGCGGCCTGCACCCTGCTGCCGCTGTCGCCGCCGAACTTGAAGCCGCCGCCCCCCGGTATCAGGCCCGTGGTCACCGCGACCGCGCCCATCGCGACCGCGGCCGAGGCGCCGAGCAGACTGGTGCGCAGTGGGACGCCGTCGCGCCTCTTGCGGTGGTGGGAGGTGCCGGGCTGGGCGGGAGGCGTGGGGTGCGGCGGGTACTCCGCGTAGCCCTGCGCAAAGTCGCTCGCGTGCGGGCGGCCGGCGGCGGAGCGTCGGTGGCGTCCCATGTCCTTGCCTTCCTCGTCCTCTGGATCTTCGCGGGGTCGTCACTGTTGTGCGTGCTTCTCACTCGTACGAGTGAGGCGCGATGGTCGGGGACGCTACCCCAACTCCCCAGTGGGCGAAGTGCTCCGAGTGCTTTTGGCCGGTTAGCGTGCACCCATGAACGAAGAAGTACGGATCACCGCCTGGGTGCGGGGGCGCGTCCAACGTGTGGGTTTTCGGTGGTTCACCCGTGCACGTGCGCTGGAGATCGGCGGCCTGAGTGGTTTTGCTCTCAATCTGGAGGACGGGCGTGTCCAGGTGGTCGCCGAGGGGCCGAGCGACGGATGTCAGCAACTGCTCGACTGGCTCCATGGCGACGACACACCCGGCCGGGTCGATGGTGTGACTGAGATCTGGGACACCCCCCGTGGCGGCTACGACGGGTTTGCCATTCGCTGAGTCGTTACGGCAGGTGGGCCCGGGGGAGGGGGTGCGGGAAGTGCCGCGGGCACCTGCGTGCGGCAGAAACGCCCTGGTGGTTGCCAAGAACGGGGACTCGTGGCAGGCTCCGCGGGAACGGATGATCTCTACGCCCCCGGGCCCCGAACGTGAGGCCGTACCGCAGGTTCTGCGGCGCGAAGCCCCCGGTTTGCCCGCCAATACGGGGCGTGATCGTGTTGACCGTCAAACTTTTTGGTGAGACTCTGGAAGTCCCCGCGCACCTTAGCTGTTTGGCATGTGAGAACGGCAGCAATACAAGAAGTGCCAAGCACCGCGGGTGCGATTCCCTCACGACCCACACCGCTTCGGTCGGTCACGCATTGTGGAGGACCATCCATCATGGCAAAGGCGCTTCTCGGTTACGTCGGCGGCAGCGACCCGCGACTTCTCGCCGAGATGCGACGGCTCCAGCAGCGCGTCCAGGATCTCGAATCCGAGCTCGGCCGTATTCAGGCCGAGAACGACACGCTCGCGGCTGCCGCTTCTCACGACTCTCTCATCGAGGGTATCGACGTACCCCAGGCGGAGCCTGCGCTCACCTGACCACTCCCAGCGATCTGGGTGGTCGGGCGCCGCCCGTAAACAGCCGCTCGACAGAGCCATCCAAGGGACGCTTCGGCGTCCCTTTTCTCTCTCGACCCTGCTCCCAGGCGCCCCCGCGCACCGTTTCCCCTGACGTTCTCTACGTCTGATGTGCCCTGCATGTTCCCGGGTGAAACCGTGGGTTCATGGAGTGAGACAGGGGTGCCGGGTAGAGTCCGACGGCGTGCACCTCAAGGCCCTGACCCTGCGCGGGTTCAAATCGTTCGCCTCGGCCACCACGTTGCGGTTCGAGCCGGGCATCACCTGTGTCGTGGGTCCGAACGGCTCGGGCAAGTCCAATGTCGTGGACGCCCTGAGCTGGGTCATGGGGGAGCAGGGCGCCAAGTCGCTGCGCGGCGGCAAGATGGAGGACGTCATCTTCGCCGGCACCACCGGGCGGCCGCCGCTCGGCCGCGCCGAGGTCTCGCTCACCATCGACAACTCCGACGGCGCGCTGCCCATCGAGTACGCCGAGGTCACCATCACGCGGATCATGTTCCGCAACGGCGGCAGCGAGTACCAGCTCAACGGCGACACCTGTCGACTTCTCGACATCCAGGAGCTGTTGTCGGACTCCGGCATCGGCCGCGAGATGCACGTCATCGTCGGTCAGGGCCAGCTCGACGGCGTGCTGCACGCCGACCCCATGGGCCGCAGGGCGTTCATCGAGGAGGCCGCGGGCGTCCTCAAGCACCGTAAGCGCAAGGAGAAGGCGCTGCGGAAGCTGGACGCGATGCAGGCCAACCTCTCGCGCGTACAGGACCTGACCGAGGAGCTGAGGCGGCAGCTGAAGCCGCTGGGCAGACAGGCCGCCGTCGCGCGGCGGGCCGCCGTGATCCAGGCCGACCTGCGCGACGCGCGGCTGCGGTTGCTCGCGGACGACCTCGTACGGCTGCGGGGAGCGCTCAGCGCCGAGGTCGCCGACGAGGCGGAACTGAAGCGGCGCAGGAGCGCGGCCGAGGAGGAGCTGAAGAAGGCGCTGCTGCGGGAGGGGCACCTGGAGGACGCGGTCCGGCAGTTGACGCCCCGGCTGCAGCGGGCGCAGCAGTCCTGGTACGAGCTGTCGCAGCTGGCCGAGCGGGTGCGCGGGACGGTGTCGCTGGCCGACGCGCGGGTCAAGAGCGCCACGTCGGCGCCCACCGAGGAGCGGCGCGGGCGTGAGCCCGAGGAGCTGGAGCGCGAGGCCGCGCGGGTGCGCGAGCAGGAGGCCGAGCTGGAGGCCGCCCTCGAAGCGGCGCAGATCGCGCTCGACGAGACGGTCTCCCACCGGGCCGATATGGAACGGGAGTTGGTGGCCGAGGAGCGCCGGCTCAAGGATGTCGCACGGGCCATCGCCGACCGGCGGGAGGGTCTCGCCCGCCTTCAGGGGCAGGCCAACGCCGCGCGTTCGCGGGCCGCCGCCGCGCAGTCCGAGATCGATCGGCTCGCGGCGTCCCGGGACGAGGCGCGGCAGCGGGCGGTCACCGCGCAGGAGGAGTACGAGCAGCTGCAGGCCGAGGTCGACGGGCTCGACGCCGGTGACGAGGAGCTGTCCACGCGGTACGAGGAGGCCAGGGCCGCACTCGCGGAGGCGGAGGCCGCGCTCACTGCCGCGCGGGAGGCCGCCACGTCCGGGGAGCGGGGGCGCGCGGCCCTCGCGGCCCGCCACGAGGCGCTCGCGCTCGGACTGCGGCGCAAGGACGGCACGGGTGCGCTCCTCGACGCGAAGGACCGGCTGACCGGGCTACTCGGCCCGGCCGCGGAGCTGCTGTCGGTGGCGCCGGGCTACGAGGTCCCGTTGGCGGCGGCCTTCGGCGCGGCCGCCGACGCGATCGCGGTAACCACCCCCACAGCCGCCGCCAACGCCATCCGCCTCCTCCGAAAACAGGACGCCGGCCGGGCGTCCCTGCTCCTGACATCCGACCCGGGCTCCGACCCCACCGGCCCCGCCTCCCCCACCTCTCCGCCGCTGGACGCTTCCGCTACGGTCTCCACCAACCAAGCCGCTTCCCTTCAGGGTGCTCCCCCTGACCCCTCCGCTACAGGCCGCACAAACCAAGCCTCTTCGGTGCTGGGCGCTTCCCTTGAGGGCTCCGTTGCGGGCCGCACAAATCAAGCCCCGCCGGCGATTGAGGCGCGGGGTCTGGGGCAGAGCCCCAGCGGTGCCGCGCACACCGGCCCTCGGGGCCCGCACCCCGACGCCGCCGAACTCGTCCGCGGCCCCGCCGAGTTGCTGTCCGCAGTACGACGCCTGCTGCGCGACACCGTGGTCGTAGGAACCCTGGAGGACGCCGAGGACCTGGTGTACGCCAGGCCCGAGCTGACCGCGGTGACCGCCGAAGGGGACCTGCTCGGGGCACACTTCGCACACGGCGGCTCGGCCGGCGCACCGAGCCTCCTGGAAGTGCAGGCATCCGTCGACGAGGCCGCCGCCGAACTGGAGGAGCTGGCCGCCCAGTGCGAACGCTGGGCCGAGGCACAGCACACCGCGGCCGAACGCCGCACCGAGTGCGCCGCACTCGTCGAGGAGTTGGGGCAGCAGCAGCGGGTCATGGAGCGCGAGCGCTCCGGCCGCGCCCAGCAGCTCGGCGCACTCGCCGGACAGGCCCGCGGCGCCGCGGGCGAGGCCGAGCGCAGCGCCGCCGCGGCGGCCAAGGCGCAGGACGCGCTGGAGCAGGCCGCGGCGGACGCCGAGGAGCTGGCGGAGCGCCTCGCGGTGGCCGAGGAACTGCCCGCCGACGAGGAACCCGACACCTCCGTGCGCGACCGCCTCTCCGCGGACGGGGCCAACGCGCGGCAGACGGAGATGGAGGCGCGCCTCCAGGTACGTACCCACGAGGAGCGCGTCAAGGGCCTCGCGGGCCGCGCCGACTCGCTCGACCGGGCCGCCCGCGCCGAGCGCGACGCACGCGCGCGTGCCGAGCGACAGCGCGCCCGCCGCCAGTACGAGGCCGCCGTCGCCGAGGCCGTCGCCTCCGGCACCCGGCAGCTGCTCGCGCACGTCGAGGTGTCCATCACCCGGGCCGACGAGGAGCGGACCCTCGCCGAGCGGGCGAAGGCGGCGCGGGAGCAGGAGCTCGGCACCGAGCGGGCCCGCGGCCGCGATCTCAAGGAAGAACTCGACAAGCTGACGGATTCGGTCCACAAGGGCGAGGTACTCGGCGCCGAGAAGCGGCTGCGGATCGAGCAGCTGGAGACCAAGGCGCTGGAGGAACTCGGTGTCGAACCGGCCGGACTTGTCGCGGACTACGGTCCCGACCAGCTCGTACCGCCCTCGCTCCCCGCCGAGGGCGAGGAGCTGCCGGAGGACCCGCAGCACCCGCGTAACAGCCCCCGCCCGTTCGTTCGTTCGGAGCAGGAGAAGCGGCTCAAGTCCGCGGACCGCGCGTACCAGCAGCTCGGCAAGGTCAACCCGCTTGCGCTCGAGGAGTTCGCGGCGCTCGAGGAGCGCCACAAGTTCCTCAGCGAGCAGCTGGAGGACCTTCGGAAGACGCGCGCCGACCTGCTTCAAGTGGTGAAGGAGGTCGACGAGCGTGTCGAGCAGGTCTTCACCGAGGCCTACCGGGACACGGCGCGCGAGTTCGAGGGCGTCTTCAGCCGGCTGTTCCCCGGCGGTGAGGGGCGGCTCGTCCTGACCGACCCCGAGAACATGCTCACGACGGGTGTCGATGTCGAGGCCCGCCCGCCGGGCAAGAAGGTCAAGCGGCTGAGCCTGCTCTCGGGCGGTGAGCGGTCCCTGACCGCGGTGGCGCTGCTCGTCGCCATCTTCAAGGCGCGGCCGAGCCCGTTCTATGTGATGGACGAGGTGGAGGCGGCGCTCGACGACACCAACCTGCAGCGCCTCATCGGCATCATGCGGGAGCTGCAGGAGGCCTCGCAGCTCATCGTGATCACGCACCAGAAGCGCACGATGGAGGTCGCCGACGCGCTGTACGGCGTCTCCATGCAGGGCGACGGTGTGTCGAAGGTCATCAGCCAGCGGCTGAGCTAGACCGTCGCCCTGGACCCCCTAGCAGTGTTCAAGTCTTGAACATGTTGCGACACTCCCATGCCTGAAATTCACAGGACCCGAAGTATTGACTTCAAAACATGAAGGCATAGTCTCTGCAACGTTGCTTTTACCTTCAGGTGGTGGGTGGCGTGAACGTGTGCGCCACTGGAATCGGATCTGAAGGGCTCGCCCCCACCCCCGGCAGCGAGGCCGGTGGCCCGAGGAGTACATGTGACCAGCAGTGCGGCACCGACAACGGGAGCCAGGCAGGAACAGCCCGGCAATCTCCGACGTGTCACCTTGATCGCGGCAGGTGCCGCCATGGGTGGCTTCCTCTTCGGCTATGACAGCTCAGTCGTCAACGGAGCCGTCGAAGCCATCCGTGACCGGTGGGACATCGGCTCCGGGACCCTCGCCCAGGTCATCGCCATCGCGCTGCTCGGCTCGGCCGTCGGCGCGGCGACCGCCGGACGGATCGCCGACCGGATCGGTCGCGTGCGGTGCATGCAGATCGCGTCCGTGCTCTTCATCATCAGCGCCCTCGGCTCGTCCATGCCGTTCGCGCTGTGGGATCTGATGCTGTGGCGCATCATCGGCGGTTTCGCCATCGGCATGGCCTCGGTGCTCGGCCCGACGTACATCGCCGAGGTCGCGCCGCCGGCCTATCGAGGCCGGCTCGGCTCCTTCCAGCAGGCCGCCATCGTGCTCGGCATCGCCGTCTCGCAGCTGGTCAACTACGGTCTGCTGAACGCCGCGGGCGGCGACCAGCGTGGTGAGCTGCTCGGCCTGGAGGCCTGGCAGGTGATGCTCGGGATCATGGTGATCCCGGCCGCGCTCTACGGCGTGTTCACCTTCATGATCCCGGAGTCGCCGCGCTACCTGCTGGCCAAGGGACGGTCCGAAGAGGCCCGCAAGGTCGTCCGGCAGGTCGAGGGCGACGGCGCCGACGCCGAGGCCCGCATCGCCGAGATCGAGCACGGCATGAAGAACGAGCGCCTGTCGACCTTCAGGGACCTGAAGGGCAGCTTCATCTTCAAGCCGATCGTGTGGGTCGGTATCGGCCTCGCGGTCTTCCAGCAGTTCGTCGGCATCAACGTCGCGTTCTACTACTCCTCGACTCTGTGGCAGTCGGTCGGCGTCGACCCGACGGACTCGTTCTTCTACTCGTTCACGACGTCGATCATCAACATCATCGGCACCGTCGTGGCGATGCTCCTGATCGACCGGGTCGGCCGCAGGCCGCTCGCGCTCATCGGCTCCGTCGGCATGGTCATCGGTCTGGGCTGCGAGGCCTGGGCGTTCTCCTCCGACCTGGTCAACGGCCAGCTGCCGACCGCGCAGGGCTGGGTCGCCCTGATCGCCGCCCACTGGTTCGTCTTCTTCTTCGCGATGAGCTGGGGCGTCATCCTCTGGGTCATGGTCGGCGAGATGTTCCCGCCGAAGATCCGTGCCACCGCCATCGGCGTCGCGTCGATGTTCAACTGGATCGCGAACTACCTCATCACCGCGACGTTCCCGTCCCTGTCCGACTGGAACCTGGGCGGTACGTACGTCATCTACACCGTGTTCGCGGCCCTCTCCATCCCCTTCACCCTGAAGTTCGTGAAGGAGTACAAGGGCAAGACACTGGAGGAGGCGGAGACGGTCTGACCGTCACGCCTCCCTCCCCGGGACCCGGGGAGATGGGTCAAGTCCCCGCTGCCATCTCCCCGCTGACGTCACTGCCCCGGCTCATCGACCCGATCACTGGTCCTTGAGCCGGGGCAGTACGTTTTCGCAGTACAGCTGCAGGCTGCGGCGGCCCTCGTCCAGGGGCATGCCGCCGGAGAGCGGATGCAGGATGTAGTTGTCGAGCCCCTGCGCCACGCACTCGTCGGGCGTGAGCACCCGGTAGACGCCCTCGGCCCGCAGCTCGTCGACCGTCGATGCCCCGGATTTCACCGCGGACTTGATGTCCCCCGACTGCCAGGACGCGTACGTCTGCGCCTCGTGCAGGAAGTGTTCGCCGTGCTCGGCCCAGGTGCGGTCCGGGTCGTCGGAGAGGTGCAGGAGCGGGGTCACCTTCCCGGGCATCATGGTCCAGCCCTCGGTCCCGTACTCCTCGAGGCGTTCCTTGTAGTACGCCTCGATCTCCGGCAGATGTGCGCTCGGGAAGAACGGGAGGCCGAGCCTGGCCGCCCGGCGTGCGGCCGCCTGCGAGGAGCCGCCGACCAGGAGCAGCGGGTGCGGCTGGGTGAACGGGCGCGGGGTGACCCGGACCCGGCGGCCCCGGTAACTGAACTCCTCGCCGGTCCAGGCCTTGAGCAGCGTTTCGAGCAGCTCGTCCTGGAGCTTTCCGCGGCGCTTCCACTCCACGTCGAACTGGGCGTACTCCTCGGGCCGGTAGCCGATCCCGGAGACTGTCACCAGGCGGCCGCCGCTGACCAGGTCGAGCACGGCGATGTCCTCGGCGAGGCGGAGCGGGTCGTGCAGCGGGCCGATGATCGCGGAGACGGTGACCGCGATGCGCTTCGTGGCGCCGAGGACCGCGCCCGCGAAGGTGAAGGGCGAGGGCAGCCAGTTGTTGGCGACGCCGTGGTGCTCCTCGGTCTGCACCGTGTCGATGCCCTGCTCGTCGGCGTAGCGGGCCATCTCGACGGCCGCCTGGTAGCGGGCGGCGAGTGTTTCGGGTGTGCCGGCGGGGTCGACGAGGTTGAACCGTACGACGGACACGGGCATGGAAAAGTCCCCCTCCGCGAGGCGTGCAGCCGGATGTGTGGAGGGGGACGTTAGCTGACGGAGCGTCAGGAGGCCATGGCTTCGGCCGCGTCGGCCTCGGCCGGGGCCCCGGTGGTGTCGGCCGGCTTGGGCAGCGCCAGGTACAGCAGGCCGGAGACGACGATCGTGACGATCCAGCCGAGGCCGTACTCACCGATGAAGTTGTTCGAGGCGAGCGGCCCCGAGAACCAGGTCGACGACGTGAACAGCAGGCCGACGACCAGGCCGACCGCCCAGGCGACGCACGCGGCGGGGGAGAAGCCGCCCTTGTACCAGTACGCGCTGGTGCGGGTGGTGTCGATCAGGGCCGCCGCGTCGTAGTGCTTGCGCGTGAACATGTCCGCGCCGAAGACGCCGACCCAGGCGGAGAAGGCCACGGCGAGCAGCGAGAGGAAGGAGATGAACGAGCTCATGAAGCTCGTCGCGACCAGCATCAGGATGGCGCCGAAGACCAGCGAGATCACCGCGTTGATGGAGACGGCCCAGTGCCGCGGCACCTTGAAGCCGAGGGTCTGCGCGGTGAACCCGGCGGAGTACATCGACATGGCGTTGATCAGCAGCATGCCGACCAGCGCGATCAGCAGGTACGGCACCGCGATCCACATCGGCAGGATCTCGCCGAGGAAGGAGACCGGGTCCTGGGCCGAGGCCAGGTCCGGGGTGGAGACCGCCATCACGGCCCCCATCAGAACCATCGGCAGCACGACGATGCCCGCGCCGCCGATCGAGTTCCCGATGATCCCCCTGGTGGAGGCGGTGCGCGGCAGGTAACGGGTGAAGTCGGGGGAGGACGGGATCCAGCTGACGCCACCGGCGGCGATCATGCCGATGCCCGCGACCATCAGCGACGTCTGCCCGGCGCGCTGCCCGAAGACCTCGGACCAGTCGGTGTTGATGACCAGGTAGATCAGCACCAGGACCGAGAAGACGCCGAAGAAGTACGTCGCGTACTTATTGCACTTCTGTACGACGTTGATGCCGAGGCCCGAGATCGCGAACGTGACGCACACGAACACCAGGAGGGTGACGATCACCAGGAAGTTGTTCTGCTTGATGCCGAACAGGATGTCCAGGACGGTGAGCACGGCGTACGCGCCGGTCACCGCGTTGATCGTCTCCCAGCCCCAGCGCGCGACCCAGATCAGCGAACCGGGCAGCAGATTCCCGCGCTGACCGAACACCGCGCGGGACAGCGCCATACCGGGAGCCCCACCACGCTTGCCCGCGATGCCGATCAGGCCCACGAGGCCGTACGACACGATGGGCGCCGCGATGGCCACGACGATGGCCTGCCAGAAGTTGAGCTTGTAGCTCACGACGAGGCTCGCGCCCATCGTGAGAAGAAGCACGCTGATGTTGGCGGCGACCCAGGTGGGGAAGAGCTCGCGGGTCTTGGCGGTGCGCTCGGCGTCGGGGACGGGCTCGATGCCGCGTGTCTCCAGCGCGCCTTCGGCTTCGGCGGTCTTGCTCATGCGGTGGGGTTCCGTGCCTCTCGCTCGGCTCGGCCGTGGGGGACAGCGAGCCGGTGGGGGGTGACGGGCCCGCAGGGCCCTTGTGGAGTGCTGTCGCGATCCGGCGTGGTGTCCTGATCGCGTTGGACTCTACGCGCGTTGATGCGGCGACTGCCATCGTACTTTAGTCCGAGTCGAACCCGTCGGAGCCCTTTGTCCTTTGGGTGAAGGTACGAACACGGCTTGGGCGGGGCCCATGGCTGATACTGGACGAGTTATGGAAACCGTCATCCTTGCTGTAGTCATCGCCGTGGTCGTGATCGGTGCGCTCGGCGGGCTCGTGATCGGCAGCCGCAAGAAGAAGCAGCTGCCCCCGTCCCCGCCGTCGGCGCCCGACATCACCACCGCCCCGCCCACCGAGCCGCACGTCGGCGAAGAGGCCGAGACGCCGCGCGACGAAGCGCGGCGCACGATCGAAGAGGTCGACCTCCCCACCGCCGAGCCGGCCGTAGAGGAGGAACCCGAGGCCCCGGCCGCCGCGGAGCCCGCCGCTCCCGAGGTCGAGGTACCGGAGCCCGCCGCGGGCCGTCTCGTGCGGCTGCGCGCCCGCCTTTCCCGGTCGCAGAACGCGCTGGGCCAGGGCCTGCTCACCCTCCTGTCCCGCGAGCACCTCGACGAGGACACGTGGGAGGAGATCGAGGACACGCTGCTCACCGCCGACGTCGGCGTGCAGCCCACCCAGGAGCTCGTCGAGAACCTGCGTGAGCGCGTCAAGGTGCTCGGCACCCGCACGCCGGACGAGCTGCGCGCGCTGCTGCGCGAGGAGCTCCTCAAGCTGCTCGTCCCCGAGTTCGACCGCACCGTGAAGACCGAGGGTTTCGCCACCGAGGGGACCACTCCCGGCATCGTGATGGTCGTCGGTGTCAACGGCACCGGCAAGACCACCACCACCGGCAAGCTCGCGCGCGTGCTCGTCGCCGACGGCAAGAACGTGCTGCTCGGCGCCGCGGACACGTTCCGTGCGGCCGCCGCCGACCAGCTGCAGACGTGGGGCGAGCGGGTCGGTGCGCGCACCGTGCGCGGCCCCGAGGGCGGCGACCCGGCGTCCATCGCCTTCGACTCCGTCAAGGAGGGCATCGAGGAGGGCGCCGACGTCGTCCTGATCGACACCGCGGGCCGGCTGCACACCAAGACCGGCCTCATGGACGAGCTCGGCAAGGTCAAGCGGGTCGTGGAGAAGCACGCTCCGCTCGACGAGGTGCTGCTCGTCCTCGACGCGACGACCGGGCAGAACGGTCTGGTCCAGGCCCGCGTGTTCGCCGAGGTCGTCGACATCACGGGCATCGTGCTGACCAAGCTGGACGGTACGGCCAAGGGCGGCATCGTCGTGGCCGTGCAGCGCGAGCTGGGCGTGCCGGTCAAGCTCGTGGGTCTCGGCGAGGGCCCCGACGACCTGGCGCCGTTCGAGCCGGAGGCGTTCGTGGATGCGCTTATCGGAGACTAGCGGAGGCGCTCTTCGTGCTTGGCGGGGAACTGCGGTCCGGTTGTTGCCGGTCGTGGTTCCCCGCCTTTGTTATGCGCAGGGCGAGCGGTGCGCCACGTAGGCCAGCGTTCCCAACAGGAGCCTCGCCTGCGGGGGTTGGCTCGCGGTGTCCAGGGACGGCGGCCGCAGCCAGGACGTCGGGCCGAGCCCCCCGCGGTCCGACGGCGGGGCCGTGACGTACGCGCCGGCGCCCAGCGCGTGCAGGTCGAGGGCCGCGTCGTCCCAGCCCATCCGGTAGAGCAGCGTGGGGAGTTCGGCCGCGGCTCCCGGTGCCACGAAGAAGTGGGCGCGGCCCTGCGGGGTGGCGACGACCGGTCCGAGCGGGACGCCCATGCGCTCCAGGCGGATCAGGGCCCGGCGGCCCGCGGCCTCCGGTACATCGATCGCGTCGAAGGCCCGGCCGACCGGCAGCAGCACCGCGGCGCCGGGGAACCGGCCCCAGGACTCGGTCACTTCGTCGAGCGTGGCCCCCGCCGGCACCAGCGCGGCCGGGTCGAGGGGGTGGGCCCCGGGAGCCGGGCAGTCGGCCTTTCCGCAGGAGCACGCGGAGCCGACGGCGCGGGCGCCGGGCACCACGTCCCAGCCCCAGAGGCCGGTGAACTCCGCCACCGTGGTGCAGTCCGAAGCGCGGCCGGACGTGCGGCCGCGGCGACGTGAGCCGGTGCGCATCTCACGCATGCCGCCGATCGTGAAGCCCATGCCCCCTCCAACACATCCCGTACGCCGACGGTTACGCGGCGGAATCGGATCGTTACCCGATGTGCGCGCCGCCCCGGCCGGACCGGAGCCGATTCGCATTCGGGGTGGTGCGCCCGGTGTCGCGCGCCCCCGTCCACCCTCGTCCGCCTACTTCCGGCTGTCGTATGTCAAGTGAATCGCGTGGGGCGGCTGCTGGGTTCATTCGAAGGGGTGGCGAATGGTGGCGTTTCCGTGTTCGCCCTCGCCGGAGGGGTGATCGTAGGATTACTTTCAGTGCATGAGCCCTCAGGGTGCACGCACCCGTGGGTATGCCGGAGGCAAGTCGGTTTCCTGTTCGAGGAGTGACAACTGCCGGACGGGGAGCCGGGTTTGACGGCATCCTGGTAGGGCTTGCGGGCAAGAGTGTGGAGAACAATGGTCGACGGGGCTTCACACACAGCGGCTTAGACGGCAGGGATGGGGGCGTTCCAGTGGGCGGCAGCGGCGGTGGCGTCACGAACGCCGAGAAGCGCCCGAACGAGCTGCTCGGTTCGTGGTTCGTGCGCAGTGGCTGGTCCAAGGGCGAGCTGGCGCGCCAAGTGAACCGGCGGGCCCGGCAGTTGGGGGCGAACCACATCTCCACGGACACCTCGCGCGTGCGCCGCTGGCTCGACGGGGAGAACCCGCGCGAGCCGATCCCGCGGATCCTCAGCGAGCTGTTCTCCGAGCGCTTCGGCTGCGTCGTCGCCGTCGAGGACCTCGGCCTGCGCGCCGCGCACCAGGCGCCCTCGGTGTCCGGTGTCGATCTGCCCTGGACGGCCCCGCAGACCGTGGCGCTCATCGGCGAGTTCTCCCGCAGCGACCTGATGCTCGCGCGCCGCGGTTTCCTCGGCAGTTCGCTCGCGCTCGCCGCGGGCCCCTCGCTGATCGAGCCGATGCAGCGCTGGCTGGTGCCGACCCCCGGCGCCTCGGCCAGGCCGGAGCCGGAGCCGGTCACGCAGCGTCGTGGGAACCGGCTGTCGAAGCCGGAGCTCGACCTCCTGGAGTCGACCACGGTGATGTTCCGCCAGTGGGACGCCCAGTGCGGCGGCGGCCTGCGCCGCAAGGCCGTCGTCGGCCAGCTCCACGAGGTGACCGACCTGCTGCAGGAGCCGCAGCCGGAGGAGACGACGCGGCGCCTGTTCAAGGTCGCCGCCGAGCTCGCCGAGCTGGCCGGCTGGATGAGCTACGACGTGGGCCTGCAGCCCACCGCCCAGAAGTACTTCGTGCTCGCCCTGCACGCCTCCAAGGAAGCGGGCGACAAGCCGCTCGGCTCGTACGTGCTCAGCAGTATGAGCCGGCAGATGATTCACCTCGGCCGTCCCGATGACGCCCTCGAACTCATCCACCTCGCCCAGTACGGCAGTCGCGACTGCGCCAGTCCCCGCACCCAGTCCATGCTGTATGCGATGGAGGCCCGCGCGTACGCGAACATGGGGCAGCCCGGCAAGTGCAAGCGCGCCGTGCGGATGGCCGAGGACACCTTCACGGACGCGGACGACTGGGACGACCCGGACCCCGACTGGATCCGCTTCTTCTCCGAGGCCGAACTGCACGGCGAGAACAGTCACTCGTACCGGGATCTCGCGTACGTGGCGGGCCGCAGCCCCACGTACGCGTCGATGGCCGAACCCGTGATGAAGCGCGCCGTCGAGCTGTTCGGGAAGGACGCCGAGCACCAGCGTTCGTACGCGTTGAACCTGATCGGGATGGCGACCGTGCACCTCCTGCAGAAGGAGCCCGAGCAGTCCACGGTGCTCGCCGGGAAGGCCCTGGAGATCGCCAGGAAGGTGCGCTCCGAGCGGGTCAACACCCGGATCCGCAAGACCGTCGACACCGCGACGCGGGACTTCGGTGACATCGCCGAGGTCATCGACCTCACGGAACAGCTCGCGCTCCACCTGCCGGAGACCGCCGAAGCCGCGGTCTGACGGCGGGGGAGCACCCCACAGACACCGGCCACGGCCACCGTCCCGAAACAGCCCGACTCGGCTCCCCTACGCCAGGTCATCGCGGACGGAGGTCGTGGTCGGTCCGTTTCCGGCATTTCATCCACCCGTAACACCCGCGGGCTCATCGTCACTACGGCGAAACATCAGGGGGCGCGAACGGAAACGGCGCTGCAGCAATGTCATGGCGCATAACCGGCCCCATGACGAGGAGACGCCGATGGCTGCAGCCATCACGCTGGCGGCAGACGCACCCACACTGTCGCCCGCCAATACAGGCTTCATGCTGATCTGTTCCGCCCTGGTGATGCTGATGACACCGGGACTCGCCTTCTTCTACGGAGGCATGGTCCGCGTCAAGAGCACCCTGAACATGCTGATGATGAGCTTCATCAGCCTCGGGATCGTCACGATCCTGTGGGTGCTGTACGGCTTTTCCGTAGCGTTCGGCACCGACAGGGGCTCGCTCCTCGGCTGGGACGGCGACTTCGTCGGGCTCAGCGGGATCGGCCTCACCCAGCTCTGGGACGGCTACACGATCCCGGTCTATGTGTTCGCGGTCTTCCAGCTGATGTTCGCGGTGCTCACACCCGCGCTGATCAGCGGCGCGCTCGCGGACCGCGTGAAGTTCAGCGCCTGGGGGCTGTTCATCGCGCTGTGGGTCACGATCGTGTACTTCCCGGTCGCGCACTGGGTGTGGGGGACCGGCGGCTGGGCCTTCGACCTCGGGGTGATCGACTTCGCCGGTGGTACGGCCGTGCACATCAACGCGGGCGCCGCGGCGCTCGGCGTGATCCTCGTCATCGGCAAGCGCGTCGGCTTCAAGAAGGACCCGATGCGGCCGCACTCGCTGCCGTGGACGATGCTCGGCGCCGGTCTGCTGTGGTTCGGCTGGTTCGGCTTCAACGCCGGCTCGTGGCTCGGCAACGACGACGGCGTCGGCGCGCTGATGTTCATCAACACACAGGTCGCGACCGCCGCCGCCATGCTGGCCTGGCTGGCCTACGAGAAGATCCGGCACGGCGCGTGCACCTCGCTCGGCGCCGCGTCCGGCGCCGTCGCAGGGCTTGTCGCCATCACTCCTTCCGGTGGTTCCTGCTCGCCGCTCGGCGCGATCGCCATCGGCGCCATCGCCGGTGTGCTGTGCGCGATGGCCGTGGGCCTCAAGTACAAGTTCGGCTACGACGACTCGCTCGACGTCGTCGGCGTCCACCTGGTCGGCGGCGTCGTCGGCTCCCTGCTCGTCGGCTTCTTCGCCACGGGCGGCGGCCAGTCCGACGCGGCAGGCCTCTTCTACGGAGGCGGCCTCGACCAGTTCTGGAAGCAGTGCGCGGGCGTCGGCGGCGTCCTCGCCTACTCGCTGATCGTCTCCGCGGTCCTCGCCCTCGCCCTCGACAAGACCATCGGCATGCGGGTCGACGAGGACGACGAGGTCTCCGGCATCGACCAGGCCGAGCACGCCGAGACCGCGTACGACTACAGCGGCGCGGGCGGCGGCACCGTCGCCCGCCAGGCCGTCCCCGCCCCGAAGGACCCACAGAACACGAAGAAGGTCGACGCATGAAGCTGATCACCGCGGTCGTCAAGCCGCACCGGCTCGACGAGATCAAGGAGGCCCTCCAGGCCTTCGGCGTCCAGGGCCTGACCGTGACAGAGGCCAGCGGGTACGGCCGTCAGCGCGGGCACACCGAGGTCTACCGCGGCGCCGAGTACACCGTCGATCTGGTACCCAAGATCCGTATCGAGGTCCTGGTCGAGGACGACGACGCCGAGCAACTGCTCGATGTCGTGGTGAAGGCCGCGCGGACCGGCAAGATCGGCGACGGCAAGGTCTGGGCGGTCCCCGTCGAGACGGCCGTGCGGGTGCGCACCGGCGAACGTGGCCCGGACGCGCTGTAACGGACATGGACGGAACGGGAGTCGCCGGGTGACGAGCGTGAACGACGTACGTGCTGAATCAGAGGATTCCGGACTCGGCGGCTATGCGGCGGCCCGGCTGCGCCTTCTCCAGGGGGAGGCGCGGTCCGGGCCGCCGCGCCGTGCCGCCCTCGCGGAGCTGACCGACGACTGGCTCGCCGAACTCTTCGGCGCCGGGGCGCCGGGCGTCTCCCTCGTGGCGGTCGGCGGGTACGGGCGCGGCGAACTCTCCCCGCGCAGCGACCTCGACCTGCTCCTGCTGCACGACGGCTCGGCGGACCTCAAGGAGGTTGCCGCGCTCGCCGACCGCATCTGGTACCCGGTGTGGGACCTGGGCCTCGCCCTCGACCACTCCGTCCGTACGCCCTCGGAGGCGCGCAAGACCGCGGGCGACGACCTCAAGGTGCAGCTCGGCCTGCTCGACGCCCGGCACCTCGCGGGTGACCTCGGGCTCACGGCGGGCCTGCGCACCGCCGTGCTCGCGGACTGGCGCAACCAGGCGGTGCGGCGGCTGCCCGAACTGCGCGAGCTGTGCGAGGAACGGGCCGGGCGCCAGGGCGAGTTGCAGTTCCTCCTCGAACCCGACCTGAAGGAGGCGCGGGGCGGGCTGCGGGACGCCACCGCGCTGCGCGCCGTCGCCGCCTCCTGGCTCGCGGACGCCCCCCGCGAGGGCCTCGCCGACGCGCGGCGCCGGCTCCTCGACGTACGGGACGCCCTGCATCTGGCGACCGGGCGCGCCACCGACCGGCTCGCGCTCCAGGAGCAGGACCAGGTCGCCGCGGAACTCGGCCTGTTGGACGCCGATACGTTGCTGCGGCAGGTGTACGAGGCCGCGCGCACGGTGTCGTACGCCAGCGACGTCACCTGGCGGGAGGTGGGGCGGGTGCTCAAGTCCCGCTCCGTCAAGCCGCGTCTGCGAAAATTGGCAAGGGAGCGGAGCGACTTCCTTAGAAGGGCGGTGGTGGGCGACGGGCGGGCGCTCGGCGGCGGGAAGTCGGCGCCGGTCGAGCGTTCGCCGCTCGCCGAGGGCGTCGTCGAGATGGAGGGGGAGGTGGTGCTCGCCCGCGCCGCCAAGCCCGAGCGCGACCCGGTGCTGCCGCTGCGCGCCGCCGCCGCTGCCGCCCAGGCCGGACTGCCGCTGTCCCCGCACGCGGTACGGCGGATGGCCGCCGCTGCCCGCCCGCTGCCCGCGCCCTGGCCCGCCGAAGCCCGCGAACAGCTGGTCACGCTGCTCGGCGCGGGCCGGCCGACCATCGACGTGTGGGAAGCCCTTGAGGCCGAGGGACTGATCACCCGGCTGATCCCGGACTGGGAGCGGGTGCGGTGCCGCCCGCAGCGAAATGCCGTGCACACATGGACCGTTGACCGGCACCTCGTCGAAACCGCCGTCCAGGCATCCGAGTTGACCCGCCATGTGCACCGGCCCGACCTGCTGCTCGTCGCGGCGCTGCTGCACGACATCGGCAAGGGCTGGCCGGGGGACCACTCGGTCGCGGGCGAGACCATCGCGCGGGACGTCGCCGCGCGGATCGGCTTCGACCGGGCCGATGTCGCCGTGCTCGCCTCCCTCGTACGGCACCACCTGCTGCTCGTCGAGACCGCCACGCGGCGCGACCTGGAGGACCCGGCGACCGTACGGTCCGTCGCGGACGCGGTCGGCTCGGTCGGCACGCTCGAACTGCTGCACGCGCTGACCGAGGCGGACGCCCTGGCGACCGGCCCGGCCGCGTGGTCGTCCTGGCGGGGCTCGCTCGTCGCCGATCTGGTCAAGCGGGTCGCGGCGGTGCTCGCGGGGGACGAGCCGGTCGACCCGGACGACGCGGAGCCGACCGCCGAGCAGGAACGGCTCGCGGTGGAGGCGCTGCGTACGGGCGGGCCCGTGCTCGCGCTGCGGGCGCAGACCGACGCCGTACCGACCGAGGCGGAGGGAGACGCCGAACCGGAGCCGCTCGGCGTCGAGTTGGTGATCGCGGTGCCGGAGCAGGACGGGGTGCTTCCGGCCGTCGCCGGGGTGCTCGCGATGCACCGGCTGACCGTGCGGACGGCGGAGCTGCGGGCGCTGACACCTCCGGAGGGGGTGGAGGGAGTCGCCCTGCTGCTCGACTGGCGGGTCGCCGCCGAGTATGGCTCGCTGCCGCAGGCCGCGCGGCTGCGCGCCGATCTCGTACGGGCCCTCGACGGCTCGCTCGACATCGCGGCGCGGCTCGCCGAGCGGGACGCCGCGTATCCGCGCAGGCGCGGTGTGGTGGCGCCGCCGGCCCGGGTGACGGTGGCCTCCGCGGGCTCGCGGCGGGCGACGGTGATCGAGGTGCGGGCGCACGACGCGCCGGGTCTGCTGCACCGCATCGGGCGGGCGCTCGAGGGGGCCGGGGTGCGGGTGCGCTCGGCGCATGTGTCGACGCTGGGCGCCAACGCGGTCGACGCGTTCTACGTGGCCGGGGGCGACGGCGGGCCGCTGCCCTCGCAGGAGGCGGTGTCCGTGGCGCGGGGCGTGGAGGAGGCGCTGCGGGGGTGAGCCATGGGTGAGCGGGGCCGGGGAGTGCGCACCCCGGCCCCGGCCGTCTCACTTGCCGATGAAACCGTTCGTACGCAGGAAGTACAGCGCGGCCTGATCGGCGCTCTTCCCCTCCAGGTCGACCATCCCGTTGAGCTTGATGATGGTCTTCTCGGTGAGCGCGTCACCGAGCTTCTTCGACAACTTCGTGAGCTGCGGGTACTTCTTCGCGGTCTCGTCGCGCACGGTCAGCGCGGCCAGCTCCGTCGTGAAGTGCCCCTTGTCGTCGTCCAGGACCTTCAGGTCCAGGGACTCCAGGCGGGCATCCGTCGTGAACACCTCGGCGAACTTGCAGGGGCTGCCCTTCGCCACGTTCACAAAGTTCAGCGCGAACGCGTTCTGGTAGACCTGCGGCGCCCCGAACTTCAGCTTGTACGGGCTCTGTTCCAGCGCCGACAGTTCACGGTCCAGGAACTCCGAGGCCCCGCAGAGCGTGGCGTCCTCCGGGTGGTCCTTCGCCAGCTTCGCCAGGTCGCTGATCGAGTCGACCCTGCCCGCACGGCCCGTCGCGTCGGAGGCGCGGGCGATCGTGTACTGGTTGCCGAACCGGGCCGGGCCCAGCCACTTGATCTTGTGCTTCTTCAGGTCCTCTTTCGACGTCGCCGCGAACTGCGCGGTGCTGCCCTGCACGGGCTTGTCGTGCTGCAGGAACTGGGTCCAGCCGGTGCCGGAGTAGTCCCAGTACATGTCGATGTCGCCGCCCTGCAGCGCGCTGCGCGCGATCGTCGTGCCTTGCAGCCCCGTCTGGTCCTTGGTGCTCGCCCCGGCGGCCTCCAGCGCGTACTTCGTGATCTTGCCGAGGATCTGCTGCTCGGTGAACTCCTTGGAGCCGACCGCGAAGTGCGCGCCCTTCAGGTCGACGTCCTTGGCGATCGAGCCGCCGTCGAGCTGCTTCTGGCTCGCCGTCCGCGGCAGGTTGTCGGTCCCGCCCGATCCGCCGGTGTCCGTGCAGCCGGTCAGCGCGGCGCCGCCGAGCAGGGCGGCGCACAGGACGACCGAGACCTTGGCGCGCGCAGTGGCCGGTCCGCTTCGCATGGATGTCTTCACTTCTCTCACAGGCCCCTTCTCACAGACCGCGCGGGCGCAGCAGGTTCTCGACGATCCCGGCGACCCAGTCCACGAGCAGCGCGAGTACGGCCACGAGCACACTGCCGGTGACCAGGACCAGGTTCCGGCTGGAGTTGATCCCGTTCGAGATCACATCGCCGAGGCCGCCGGCCCCGATGAACGTCGCGAGCGCGACCGTGCCCACCGTGATCACCAGTGCCGTACGGATACCTGCGAGCATCACCGGTACCGCGAGCGGCAGTTCGATCCGGCGCAGCACCTCCCACTTCGTCATCCCCATGCCCTGGGCGGACTCGAGGACCGACGGATCGACCTGCTGAAGGCCCGCGATGGTGTTGCGCAGCACCGGCAGCACCCCGTACGCGACGAACGCGATCAGCGCGATCTGCGTCACCCCGAGGCTGACGAAGGCCACCGCGAGCAGCACGATCAGGCCGAGCGAGGGCAGTGCCTGCCCGATGCTGGCGAGTCCGAGGACGGGCCCCGCGAGGGGGCGGGCCCAGCGGCGGGTGAGCAGCACGCCGAGCGGGATGGCGATCACCAGGATGAACACCGTGGCGACCGCGGTCAGTTCGAGGTGCGTGAGGGTGCGGCTGAGCAGGTAGTCCGCGTTCAGGCTGCGCAGCTCGATCTGGTCCTTCTCCTGCCCGGAGACGTACCAGGCGAGGAGCGCGAGGACCACGGCGAGGGCGAGCGGGGTGAGGACGAGGCGCCACAGCGGCGGCAGGACGCGGGTGCGGTCCGATGGTTTCGCGACCGTGGGGACGTCCTCGACGAGTGCCTGGGTCACGGCCGGGCCCCCTGGAGCAGTCCGGAGGCGCCGTCGGTGTGGATCAGCGTCCGCAGGGTGTCCAGGGTGACGACGCCCCGGTAGCGGCCGATGTCGTCCACGACCGTCAGCGCGGACGCGTTCACTGCGAGCAACTCGTCGAGCGCGTCGTACAGGCTCGTGGCCGGGCCGAGCGGAGAGATCAGCGGCAGCCGCGTGCCACCACCGGCGGGCAGCCAGCCGACGGGGCGGCGGTCCTCGTCCAGGACCACCACGAACTCGCGGTCGCTGTCGGCAGCCGCGTCCTGCTGCGCCTCGGCGCTCGCCGATTCGGCGACGGTGGGCCACAGCGGCACGTCGACGTTCCCGAGCCGGGTCAGCGAGAGACGGCGGACGGCCGCGCCCGACCCGATGAAGTCCGTGACGAACTCGCTGGCGGGCTCGGCGAGGATCTTCTCCGGGGTGTCGTACTGGACGACATTGCCGTGCTCGGCGAAGACGGCGATCTTGTCGCCCATCTTCACGGCCTCGTCGATGTCGTGGGTGACGAAGACGATCGTCTTGCGCAGCTTCGACTGGATCTTGAGGAACTCGTTCTGCAACGCCTCGCGGTTGAGCGGGTCGATGGCGCCGAAGGGCTCGTCCATGAGCATCACCTGCGGGTCGCCGCCGAGCGCGCGGGCGACGCCGACGCGCTGCTGCTGGCCGCCGGAGAGCTGCTTCGGGTAGCGGCCGCGGTACGTGTCCGGGTCCAGGCCCACCATGTCGAGCAGCTCGTCCACGCGCGCGTGGACGCGTTTTTTGTCCCAGCCGAGCAGGCCGGGCACGGTGGCTATGTTCTGGGCGACCGTCTGGTGCGGGAAGAGCCCGGACTGCTGGATCGCGTAACCGATGCGGCGGCGCAGCTCGTGCACCGGGATCGTCGTGACGTCCTCGTCGGCGAGGTGGATGCGGCCGGACGTCGGCTCGATCAGCCGGTTGATCAGCTTCATCGTCGTGGTCTTGCCGCAGCCGGAGGGGCCGACGAAGACGACGATCTTCCCCTCGGGGACCTCCAACGTCAGGTCGTCCACCGCCGGACGCTCCTGCCCCGCGTAGGACTTGGTCAGCCGGTCGAGCCGGATCATCGGGTGACCCCCTTCGGAGTGGTCAGACGGTTGAGCAGGGCGAAGAGCAGATCGAAGAGCAGCGCGAGGACGACGATGGCGAGCGCGCCCTCGAGCGTCAGATAGACGGCGAACGGGGTGCCCGCGCTGGCGAGTCCGTCGAGGATGAGCTTGCCGAGACCGGGGCCGTTCACGGCGGCAGCGATCGCGGCGATGCCGAGCAGCATCTGCGTCGCGACCCGCAGGCCGGTGACGACCACGGGCCAGGCCAGCGGGAACTCGATGGTGGCGAGGACCTTCAGCCGGGTCATGCCCATGGCGTTGGCCGACTCGACGACGGCCGGGTCGATCTCGCGCAGGCCGACCACGGTGTTACGTATGACGGGCAGCAGCGCGTACAGCGTCAGGGCCACCACGGAGGGGCCCGTGCCCAGGCCGAGCGGCGTGATCAGCAGGCCGAACAGCGCGTAGGACGGGATCGTCAGCAGCAGCCCGGCCGTTCCGAGCACAGCGGCGCGCGGCGCCTTCGTCCGGTACGTCAGGATCGCCACCGGCACGCCGATGAGTACGGCGAGGGCCAGTCCTTCGAGGACCAGCAGGATGTGCGCGAGCGTGGCGTCGAGCACATCGGGCCAGTTGCCCTGGAAGTAGTCGAAGAAGTTCACGACGGCCTCCCTTGGGGTGCCGGTGGCCTGCGTACTGGCCGTGACGGCCGGTCCGCAGAGGGAGCGAGGGAGGTCATCTGTGAGCTCCAGTTCACGTCAGAGGTGTGTACGGCGGTCTGCCGCACGGCTGTTGGTGGCGGTTCCGGACACGACCGGGCACGCCCCGGCCCGGGGCGAAGGAGAGGGGTGGTGTCGAAACCTGAAGGCGCCTACCCAGTCGGGCGCCACTGATGTGCACGGGTTTACGGAACCGCTGGGACCGTAATTATGGTGAACGTCCTGGTCACGCCCTGGTCACGCCGGGGTGTCCGCGGCGGATATGGAGGCGTATGCACTGTTTTTTCGTACGTGGGTGCGACCTGTGGGGCGCATCGGCACCGGGCCACTGACCACGGCACCGCGGGCGGATACCCTGGAGAGCGACCTGTCCCTTAAGCCCCCGACCCGAGGATTCGCGACCGCCGTGTTCGACACTCTCTCCGATCGCCTCGCAGCGACATTCAAGAACCTCCGCGGCAAGGGGCGCCTCAGCGAGGCGGACATCGACGCCACGGCGCGCGAGATCCGGATCGCCCTCCTTGAAGCCGACGTGGCCCTGCCCGTCGTCCGCGCCTTCATCAAGCAGATCAAGGAGCGGGCGACCGGCGTCGAGGTCTCCCAGGCCCTGAACCCCGCCCAGCAGGTCATCAAGATCGTCAACGAGGAGCTCATCGGCATCCTCGGCGGCGAGACCCGCCGGCTGCGTTTCGCCAAGACCGGCCCGACCGTGATCATGCTCGCGGGTCTGCAGGGTGCGGGTAAGACGACCCTCGCGGGCAAGCTGGGCCTCTGGCTCAAGTCCCAGGGCCACTCGCCGCTGCTCGTCGCCTGTGACCTCCAGCGCCCGAACGCCGTGAACCAGCTGAGCGTCGTCGCCGAGCGCGCCGGCGTCGGCATCTACGCGCCCGAGCCGGGCAACGGCGTGGGCGACCCGGTCAAGGTCGCCAAGGACTCCATCGAGCACGCCAAGGCCAAGGTCTACGACGTCGTCATCGTCGACACCGCGGGCCGCCTCGGCATCGACCAGGAGCTGATGCAGCAGGCCGCGGACATCCGCGACGCCGTGCGCCCGGACGAGGTCCTCTTCGTCGTCGACGCCATGATCGGTCAGGACGCGGTCAACACGGCCGAGGCCTTCCGTGACGGAGTCGGCTTCGACGGTGTGGTGCTCTCCAAGCTCGACGGTGACGCCCGTGGTGGTGCCGCGCTCTCCATCGCACAGGTCACCGGCAAGCAGATCATGTTCGCCTCCAACGGCGAGAAGCTGGACGACTTCGACGCGTTCCACCCGGACCGCATGGCGTCCCGCATCCTCGGCATGGGCGACATGCTCACGCTGATCGAGAAGGCCGAGCAGACCTTCTCGCAGCAAGAGGCCGAGAAGATGGCCTCGAAGCTGGCCTCCAAGAAGGGCCAGGACTTCACGCTCGACGACTTCCTGGCGCAGATGGAGCAGGTCAGGAAGATGGGCTCCATCTCCAAGCTGCTCGGCATGATGCCCGGCATGGGCCAGATGAAGGACCAGATCAACAACCTCGACGAGCGCGATGTCGACCGCACGGCTGCCATCATCAAGTCGATGACCCCGGCCGAGCGCGCGGACGCCGCGATCATCAACGGCTCGCGTCGCGCCCGTATCGCCAAGGGCTCCGGCGTCGAGGTCAGCGCGGTCAAGAACCTGGTCGAGCGGTTCTTCGAGGCCCGCAAGATGATGTCCCGCATGGCTCAGGGCGGCGGCATGCCGGGGATGCCGGGCATGCCCGGCTCGGGCGGTGGCCCCGGCAAACAGAAGAAGCAGCAGAAGAAGGCCAAGGGCAAGCAGCGCTCCGGCAACCCCATGAAGCGTCAGCAGCAGGAGAAGGACGAGGCCGCCCGGCGCGCGGCCGCCGCCGAGGCGGGCGGCGCCCTCGGCCTGCCCGGCGCGGGCCAGCAGGACCCGAAGGACTTCGAGCTCCCCGACGAGTTCAAGAAGTTCATGGGCTGAGACCTCAGCCGCTGTAAGGGGCGTCCGCCATTGCGGGCGCCCCTTACGCATGTCCACGAGTGGCGCGCCCCCTGCACCTGTGCGGTCATGGGCGGAAGGCCTTGGGTCCGTGACGGCACCCGAGGGCCGCAGGTGGCAGGAGGAGAGGCAGGCGTGGCGAACCCCGTACCCCCGCGCGATCGGACGGATCAGCCCTGGCGGTCCGAGGGCGCGCCGCCCCCTCCGCCCCCGCAGGGGCCCAAGCGCAAGATGCCCGGCGGCTGGGGCGGCCTCATCCTGACGGCCCTGATCGTCTACCTCATCGCCAACCTGGTGCTGTCGTTCTTCAACGAGGGCGACGAGCCGACGGTCTCGTACACCGAGTTCAGCAAGCAGGTCGCGGCCGACAACGTCACCAAGATCTACTCCAAGGGCGACGCGATCCAGGGCGAGCTCAAGAAGGAGAAGCCCACACCCAAGGACAGCGACAGCAAGCGCAAGAACTACACCAAGTTCACGACGCAGCGCCCGGCCTTCGCCGATGACGACCTCTGGGCCAACCTGGAGAAGCACGACGTCACGGTGACGGCCGAACCCGTCGTCCAGGAGCGCAGCTTCCTGTCCAACCTGCTCATCTCGCTCGCCCCGATGCTCCTCCTCGTCGTGCTGTGGGTGTTCATCGCGCGGCGCATGAGCCAGGGGGGCATGGGAGGCGGCGCCGGCGGCATGCTCGGCCGCAAGCAGCCGCCCAAGCCCGTCGAGCTCGAACCCGGCAAGAAGCGCACCACCTTCCAGGACGTCGCCGGCATCGACGAGGTCAAGGGCGAGCTCGACGACGTCGTCGACTTCCTCAAGAACCCGCAGGACTACCGGGCCATGGGCGCCAAGATGCCGCGTGGCGTGCTCCTCGCGGGCCCGCCCGGCACCGGTAAGACGCTGCTCGCGCGGGCGGTCGCCGGCGAGGCGGGAGTGCCGTTCTTCTCGGCCTCCGCCTCCGAGTTCATCGAGATGATCGTCGGCGTCGGCGCCTCGCGCGTACGGGAGCTGTTCGCCGAGGCCCGCAAGGTCGCCCCGTCGATCATCTTCATCGACGAGATCGACACCATCGGCCGGGCCCGCGGCGGTGGCGGCGGCATGGGCGGCCACGACGAGCGCGAGCAGACCCTCAACCAGATCCTCACGGAGATGGACGGCTTCTCCGGCTCGGAGGGCGTCATCGTCATCGCGGCGACCAACCGCGCGGACGTCCTCGACCCGGCGCTGACCCGGCCGGGGCGCTTCGACCGCATGGTCACCGTCTCGCCGCCGGACCGCGACGGCCGCGAGTCCATCCTCAAGATCCACACCCGGGACATCCCGCTGGCCCCCGATGTCGACCTCACCCAGGTCGCCCGTACGACCCCGGGCATGACCGGCGCCGACCTCGCGAACCTGACCAACGAGGCCGCGCTGCTCGCCGTCAAGCGCAAGGAGAAGCAGGTCGGCCAGTCGGAGCTGTCCGAAGCGCTCGAAAAGGTCCAGCTCGGCGCCGAACGGCCGCTGGTGATGCCCGACGACGAGCGCCGCCGCACCGCCTTCCACGAGAGCGGCCACGCCCTCCTCGGCATGCTGCAGCCCGGCGCCGACCCCGTCCGCAAGATCACGATCGTGCCGCGAGGCCGCGCCCTCGGCGTCACGCTCTCCACCCCGGACTCCGACAAGTACGCGTACACGGAGGAGTACCTCAGGGGCCGCATCATCGGCGCCCTCGGAGGCATGGCGGCCGAACACGTCGTCTACGGAGTCATCACGACCGGCGCTGAGAACGACCTGGAGCAGGTCACCAACATCGCCCGCGGCATGGTCGCCCGCTGGGGCATGAGCGAGAAGGTCGGCCGCCTGTCCGCCCTCCCGAGCGACGCCCAGCAGGCGTACGGGCTGTCCGCCGCCCCCGACACCCTCGACACGATCGACGGCGAGATGCGCCGCATCGTGGACGAGTGCTACGAGGAGGCGTGCCAGAAGCTGCGCGACAACCGGGACAAGCTCGACGCACTGGCCGAGGCGCTCATGGAGAACGAGACGCTGGAGGAGGCGGACGCGTACCGGATCGCCGGCGTCGCGCGCTTCACCAAGGACTGAACCGGCAGCCTGTCCCTCGGGCCCGCACGCCGCATGGTGTGCGGGCCTTCGGCTTGTGGCGTCTCCTCGTGGTGTCTCACGGCGTGTTGTGGCGTCTCACGGCGTGCGGGCTATCAGGTACCTGAACACATTGGGCATCCACACCGTGCCGTCGGCGCGCACATGGGCCCGCAGCGCCTCGGACACCTCCTTGTCGACCTGCGCCGGGTCCGTCGCCCCCACGGCGGCGTCGAACAGGCCCGTCGAAAGCAGCCCGCGCACCGCGCTCTCGGCGTCCGCGTACCCGAAGGGGCACGCCACCCGGCCGGAACCGTCGGGCCGCAGCCCCGCCCGCTGAGCGACCTCCTCCAGGTCGTCACGGAGTGCCGGGCGCCAACTACCCGTACTACGTAGAGGGTCGGCGAGTTTTGTGGCCACCCGTAGGACGGACGAGGTGGCACAGCGCTCCGGAGGGCCCCAGCCGACGAGCACCACGGCGGCGCCCCGGTCTGCCAGGGGTGCCACGCTCTCCAGGCGCGCCGAAAGCCCCTCGGAGTCCCCGGCCACACACCCGATCGGCCGGAATCCGGTGATCACGTCGTACGGGGCTCCGCCGGGATCGGTCGCGGTGAGATCGGCGGCGTCGGCCGTCGTGAGCCGGGCGTCCGCGGCCTCCCGCGGCGCGGAGGCGTCGGGCAGCAGCCGCTCCTCGGCCAGGGCGAGGAGCTCGGGATGCGAGGGCTCGACGCCGGTGACGGCCGCGCCGCGCGACGCCGCCATCAGGAGCGCGAGCCCGGAGCCGCAGTCGAGCCCGAGGAGCCGGGTGCCCGCACCGACCTCCAGGCGCTCGTAGACCGCTTCGTAGAGCGGCACCAGCATCCGTTCCTGAATCTCCGCCCAGTCACGCGCGCGTGCGCACAAATCCGTCCGCGGCGCGGGGGCCGTGTGAGGGAGGTGCCGCCGCACGAGCGTAGGTGTCATCGAAAGTGCCCCAATCCACCGAGAGATACCGAGAGTTGTCGCCGTGCCGACTGCCCGTACGCGTGGCGTCCGACCGTGTTCGCGCGCTGCTCGCGCTCCCCCCCCCCCGTAAGCCAGAAAACTCCGCAACGTCCGCCGCGTCTAGGGGGTGATTGGCAGGCGCGGCGACAATGCGCGTGTGCACCGTCGTGCGCCCCCGGGAGGTCATATGACGGGCGCACGCGGGTGGCCCCGGGCATACGGGCGAAAAGGATTCGAGTGCTCCACGGCCCGCGCCGTAGCATCCGCGCCATGGCCAAACCCCGCGTTCTCACGCCCCGGACGGAAGACTTTCCGCGCTGGTACCAGGACCTGATCACCAAGGCCGAACTGGCCGACAACGGCCCGGTGCGCGGCACCATGGTCATCCGACCGTACGGCTACGGCCTGTGGGAGCGGATGCAGCGGGAGATGGATGACCGCATCAAGGAGACGGGCGCGCAGAACGCGTACTTCCCGCTCCTGATCCCGCAGTCGTACCTCACCAAGGAGGCCGACCACGTCGAGGGCTTCGCGCCCGAGCTGGCCGTGGTCACGCACGGCGGCGGCAAGGTGCTGGAGGAGCCCGCCGTCGTCCGCCCCACCTCCGAGATGGTCGTCAACGCCTCCTTCGCCAAGTGGGTGCAGAGCTACCGGGACCTGCCGCTGCTCATCAACCAGTGGGCGAACGTGGTCCGCTGGGAGCTCAGGCCCCGCCTCTTCCTGCGTACGACGGAATTCCTCTGGCAGGAGGGCCACACGGCGCACGCGACCTACGAAGAGGCGCGCGACTTCGCGGCGCGCATCCACCGGGACGTCTACGCGGACTTCATGGAGAACGTCCTCGCGATGGACGTCCTCCTGGGGCGGAAGACGACCAAGGAGCGCTTCGCCGGCGCCATCAACACCCTCACCCTCGAAGGGATGATGGGCGACGGCAAGGCCCTCCAGATGGGCACGAGCCACGAACTCGGCCAGAACTTCGCCAAGGCGTTCAACACGCGCTTCCTGTCCAAGGACGGCACGGAGGAGCTGGTCTGGCAGACCTCCTGGGGCTCGACGACCCGCATGATCGGCGCGCTGGTGATGATGCACGGCGACGACAACGGGCTGCGCGTCCCGCCCCGCCTCGCGGCCACCCAGGTCGTCGTGCTCGCCGTCAAGGACGACGAGGCGGTGCTCCACAAGGTGCGCGAAATCGGCGACGTACTTAAGAAGGCGGGAATCCGTGTCCACGTGGACGACCGCACCGACACCCCCTTCGGCCGCCGCGCCGTCGACTGGGAACTGAAGGGCGTGCCCGTACGCGTCGAGGTCGGGCCCCGCGACCTGGAGAACGGCACCGCGATGCTCGCCCGGCGCATCCCCGGCGGCAAGACCCCGGTCGCCCTGGAGGCGCTGGTCGCCGTGGTGCCCAAGATCCTGGAGGAGGACCAGGCGCTGCTGCTCGCGCAGTCACGGGAGCGGCGGCGGCTGCGGACGACCGACGTGGCCACGGTCGCCGAGGCCCTGGAGGCGACCTCCGCGGGCGGTTGGGCGCGCATCCCGTGGGCCACCCTCGGGGAGGCGGGCGAGAACGAGCTCGCCGGGCACGGCGTCTCCGTACGGTGTCTGATCACCCCCGAAGGGGCGGTGCCGGACGCCGACGACGCGGCCGGTAACGTCGCGGTCGTCGCACGCGCCTACTAGGCGCGCGTAGCCGGAGGGCGCCCGCGAAGACGGAGGGCGTTCGTGAAGGCGTACGTGCCACTACGCACCACCTTGGTGTGAGCTGTGCGCCTTCTCCGTACATTTGCGCACCCGCCCTCCTCGGGACGCATCAGTGGGAACTGACTGGTACGTGCAAATTATTTGGGATGCCCCGGAATAGGAACACGGAGGCCCCCCGGCTCGTTGTCACGACGTGAGCACGACACCACCTGTCCTCGCCGCAGAACTGGCAGGGGCGTGGGCCGACATTCAGCGGCACCACCCCGAGCTGCCGGATCTTGCCGCGCCCGAATCCCTGATCGGCGAGTCGTCGTCCGCCTGTGGACGCGAGCTCTCCTTCGAACGACTCCTTCATGAGGCAGTCCACGGCATCGCAGCCGCGCGCGGAATCCGCGACACCTCGCGCGCCGGCCGCTATCACAATCGCAGATTCCTGGCCATCGCCGAGGAGTTGGGCCTCGACCATCCAGAGGAACCACACCCCAGCAGCGGCTTCTCGCTGGTCACGCTCAACCCGGAGGCGAAGCAGCGCTACCGCCAGACGATCGAGCGGATCCAGCGCGCACTGAAGGCGCACACCGTGGCGACCGCCGCGGACACCAAGCGAAGCTTCCGCGGCCCCGCCGCTCGGCACGGCTCCTCCGGGGGCGGCGTCCGCGTCAAGGCGGTCTGCGACTGCGGGCGCAACGTCCGAGTGGTGCCGTCGGTGCTCGCCCAGGCCCCGATCATGTGCGGCGGCTGCGGAAAGCCGTTCCGCATCCCGGAGATCGTCGGTGTCGCGGCGGGCTGAGGGCCGTGTTCCTGGTGGGGGGCCGGACCGGAGTTCGGTCACCCCCACGGCATGTGGCACAATGGCTAGCTGTACTCGACAGTCGCATAGGACCCCTCTCTCCTCCGGCTGACGCGTCCGTCGGGCACTCGGGTACCGCAACCCCACGCGGCAATCTCGCCGTGCCCACCCACGTCAAGACCAGGAGACACCACTCCCGTGGCAGTCAAGATCAAGCTGAAGCGTCTGGGCAAGATCCGCGCGCCTCACTACCGCATCATCGTCGCCGACTCCCGCACCCGCCGTGACGGCCGTGCGATCGAGGAGATCGGCCTGTACCACCCGGTGCAGAACCCGTCGCGCATCGAGGTCGACTCGGAGCGTGCGCTGTACTGGCTGGGTGTCGGCGCGCAGCCGACCGAGCCGGTCATGGCCATCCTCAAGCTCACCGGTGACTGGCAGAAGCACAAGGGTCTGCCCGCCCCCGCGCCGCTGAAGGTCGCCGAGCCGAAGGCCGCCCGCCCCTCCTTCGAGGCGCTGGCCACCGAGGACGGTCCCAAGGGTGAGGCCATCACCCAGAAGAAGAAGGCTGAGAAGAAGGACGAGGCCGCTGAGGCCCCGTCCGAGTCGACCGAGGCCTGAGCATGCTCGAGGAGGCTCTTGAGCACCTCGTGAAGGGCATCGTCGACAACCCCGACGACGTGCAGGTCGCCTCGCGCAACCTGCGCCGGGGGCGCGTCCTCGAGGTCCGGGTCCACCCCGACGACCTCGGCAAGGTGATCGGCCGCAACGGCCGCACCGCGCGCGCTCTGCGTACCGTCGTGGGTGCCATCGGCGGCCGTGGTGTCCGCGTCGACCTCGTCGACGTCGACCAGGTTCGCTGAGAAAAGTTGAACACCGGCTCGGGCCGGGGAGGGCTTACGAGCCGTCCCCGGCCCGATTCGTTTGAGCCGCCTTCGGCGGCCTGACAGGAGAGTTTCCGACGTGCAGTTGGTAGTCGGGCGCATCGGTCGCGCCCACGGCATCAAGGGTGAGGTCACCATCGAGGTGCGCACCGACGAGCCCGAGCTGCGGCTCGGCCCCGGCGCGCGACTCGCCACCGACCCGGCCTCCACCGGGCCGCTCACCATCGAGTCCGGCCGGGTGCACAGCGGCCGGCTGCTGCTGCGCTTCGAGGGCGTACGGGACAGGACCGCGGCCGAGGCGCTGCGCAACACCCTCCTGATCGCCGCGGTGGACCCCGAGGAACTGCCCGAGGAAGAGGACGAGTTCTACGACCACCAGCTCATGGACCTCGACGTCGTCCTCGCCGACGGCACCGAGGTCGGCCGGATCACGGAGATCTCACACCTGCCCTCGCAGGACCTGTTCATCGTGGAGCGGCCCGACGGCAGCGAGGTCATGATCCCGTTCGTCGAGGAGATCGTCACCGAGATCGACCTCGAAGAGCAGAAGGCTGTCATCGACCCGCCGCCCGGGCTGATCGACGACCGCGCGGAGATCGCGTCGTCGCGCGAGGAGTCGCCGCGCGAAGAGGAAGAGGGGGACGGGTCCGCATGAGGCTCGACGTCGTCACGATCTTCCCCGAGTACCTTGAGCCGCTGAACGTCTCCCTCGTCGGCAAGGCACGCGCGCGTGGTCAACTCGACGTCCACGCGCACGACTTGCGGCAGTGGACCCACGACCGGCACAACACGGTCGACGACACCCCCTACGGCGGCGGCCCCGGCATGGTCATGAAGACCGAGCCGTGGGGCGAATGCCTCGACGACGTACTCGCCGAAGGGTACGAGAGTGGCGCTCAGGGGCCCGTCCTGGTCGTCCCCACGCCCTCGGGGCGCCCCTTCACCCAGGAACTCGCCGTGGAGCTCTCCGAGCGCCCCTGGCTGGTCTTCACGCCCGCGCGCTACGAGGGCATCGACCGCCGCGTCATCGACGAGTACACGACCCGTATGCCGGTCTACGAGGTCTCCATCGGTGACTACGTCCTCGCGGGCGGGGAGGCCGCCGTGCTCGTGATCACGGAGGCCGTGGCGCGCCTGCTGCCCGGCGTACTCGGCAACGCCTCCTCGTACGAGGACGACTCCTTCGCACCGGGCGCGATGGCCAACCTCCTGGAGGGGCCCGTCTACACGAAGCCTCCCGAGTGGCGCGGCCGGGACATCCCCGACGTGCTGCTCAGCGGCCATCACGGCAAGATCGCCCGCTGGCGCCGCGACGAGGCGCTGCGCCGCACCGTGCGCCACCGGCCCGATCTGATCGAGCGCACCGACCCCAAGGCCTTCGACAAGAAGGACCGCGAAATGCTCTCGATCCTGGGCTGGGGGCCGCGCCCCGACGGACGATTTGGGCCGACGCCCGAGATCGTGGAAGAATAGGCCGCTGCTGTACGTCCAGCCTGCGCCCCTGCCACAGGGGGAACGACGCAAGGCCCGACGCGAACAGCTACCGAAACTCATCGCATACCTCCCGCCGATGACCTGTGGCATCGGCGAAGAAAGCAGACGATCATGGCTAACCTGCTCGACTCCGTCGACTCCGCTTCCCTGCGCAGCGACGTCCCGGCCTTCCGCCCCGGCGACACCGTCAACGTCCACGTGCGCGTCATCGAGGGCAACCGCTCCCGTGTGCAGCAGTTCAAGGGCGTAGTCATCCGCCGCCAGGGCGCCGGCGTCCGCGAGACCTTCACGGTCCGCAAGGTCTCCTTCTCCGTCGGCGTCGAGCGCACCTTCCCGGTGCACACCCCGATCGTCGAGAAGATCGAGCTCGTCACCAAGGGCGACGTCCGCCGCGCCAAGCTGTACTACCTCCGTGACCTGCGCGGCAAGGCCGCGAAGATCAAGGAGAAGCGCGAGAACTGAGCCGCTCGACGCCCCCAGAGGGCGTCGGCGCATCTCGCCTGCGGCGTCCACAGTGCGGCCGGATAGCATCTGGCCTCGATGGACACCGAAGCACAGCATGAGGAGCGCGACCGCTCCTCCGAGCCCCATGAGGACACCTCACCGGGCGAGGAGGACCGGTCGCGCTCCTCTTTGCTCTCCGGGGTGGTCGACTGGCTGCCGGGCGGCCGCATCACCCTGACCCTGCTGCTGTGCCTGGCCTGCCTGCTGGCCCTCAGCGTCTTCGTGGCGCAGCCGTTCCAGATCCCCAGCGGCTCCATGGAGAGCACATTGAGGGTCGGGGACCGCGTTCTCGTAAATAAGTTGGCGTACCGTTTCGGTGCCGAGCCGACCCGTGGCGACGTGGTCGTCTTCGACGGCAGCGGGTACTTCGGCGAGGGCGACTACATCAAGCGCGTCGTGGGCACGGGGGGAGACCGGGTGGTCTGCTGCGACAGCAAGGGGAGGATCGAGGTGAACGGGAAGTCCGTGGACGAGCGCGCCGTGCTGCACGCCACGGACGCGCCTTCGGAGGTGCCGTTCAACATCGTGGTTCCCGAGGACACCCTCTTTCTGCTCGGTGACCATCGCAGCGACTCCCGTGACTCCCGCGACTACTTGGGCGCACCTGGCGGCGGGTTCGTCCCCCTGGACCAGGTCATCGGCAAGGCCCAGTGGATCGCGTGGCCGACCGGGCACTGGCACTCCTTGTCCCGTACGGACCTCTACGCGCGCGTGCCTGCACCCGGCGGCGCGCATGGGTAGGCGGGGCAAATCGCGCAGTCACCGCGGCGACGAGCGGCTGCCCACCGGCAGCCGGCCCACCAGCGGCCCCGAGCAGCAGGGCAGGGCCGAGCGGCGCAAGCTCGCCCGCAAGGTGAAGCGCCGCCGACGGCGCTCCGTACTGAAGGAAATACCCCTCCTCATAGGCGTGGCCCTGGCCATCGCGCTCGTCCTGAAGACGTTCCTGGTGCAGGCCTTCGTCATCCCGTCGGGCTCCATGGAACAGACGATCAGGATCGGCGACCGGGTTCTGGTCGACAAGCTCACTCCCTGGTTCGGCGCGCAGGTGCAGCGCGGCGACGTCGTCGTCTTCAACGACCCGGGGAAGTGGCTCGAGCAGGAGGCCGGCCAGAAGACGGAGCCCCCGGTCGGCGTGAAGCAGGTCAAGGAAGGCCTGACCTGGATCGGGTTGCTGCCGTCCGACAATGAACGCGACCTCATCAAGCGGGTCGTGGGCGTCGGCGGCGACACCGTGAAGTGCTGCGACACAAAGGGCCGCGTCACGGTGAACGGGACACCGCTCGAAGAGCGTGCGTACATCCATCCCGGTAACGCCCCCTCGAAGTTCGACTTCTCTGTGAAGGTGCCCAAGGGGCGCCTGTTCGTGATGGGCGACCATCGCGCCAACTCCGCGGATTCCCGCTATCACCTCACCGAGGCCTTCAACGGGACGGTGTCGGAGGAGTCCGTCGTGGGGCGGGCCCGGTTCATCGGGTGGCCGATCGGTCACTGGACCTCGCTGTCGGAGCCGCCGACCTTCGCGGCCGTGGCCGACGCGCAAGGAGGCGGGTCGACCGCCGCCTCAGGAACGTCGCATAGGGTGGCCTCCACGTACGGTGCCGGACCGGGCTCGAACGCTTCGGATTCGGAACGATTTATCCCCCTCCCGACCCCTGCGGAACTCCCGCTCGTTATGGGAGTGGTGGGCCTGCATCGGATACGGATCAGGCGGCGGCACGGAGTGAGGAGTGGATGTGGGGGACTTGGCGGTCGGCGCACGGTCAGGGCATGGCCCCGAAGAGGAGCCCGGGCGATCCGACGACGTGGCGGGTCAGGACCCCGCGGGCCGGGCGCCCGAGGCGGGTGACGGCTCGACGGCCGGGCCCATGGGCGAGGCGGAGTCGAGCAGTGGGTCGAAGGGCGGACCCAAGAAGGCGCGTTCCTTCTGGAAGGAACTGCCGCTCCTCATCGTCATCGCGCTCGTCCTCGCGCTGGTGATCAAGACGTTCCTGGTCCAGGCGTTCTCGATCCCTTCGGCGTCGATGGAGAACACGCTGAAGATCGGCGACCGGGTGCTGGTCGACAAGCTCACCCCGTGGTTCGGCTCGGAGCCGGAGCGCGGCGAGGTCATCGTCTTCCACGACCCGGCGAGCTGGCTCGAGGGCGAGCCGACGCCGGAGCCGAACGCCGTCCAGACGGTGCTCAGTTGGGTCGGCCTGATGCCGTCCGCGGACGAGAAGGACCTCATCAAGCGCGTCGTCGGCGTCGGTGGCGACACCATCGAGTGCAACGGCACGGGACCGCTCAAGGTCAACGGCAAGGCGCTGAACGAGCCGTACGTCTACCCGGGCAACACCCCGTGCAGCGACGACAACGCCGGTGGAACGTTCAAGGTGAAGGTTCCCCAGGGCAAAGTTTGGGCCATGGGTGACCACCGCCAGGACTCCATGGACTCGCGCTACCACCAGAACGACAAGAACGGCGGCTTCGTCCCCGTGGACAACGTCGTGGGTCGCGCCATCGTCGTAGCCTGGCCGCCCACGCACTGGTCGATGCTGCCGGTGCCGGACACCTTCGACCAGTCCGGTCTCAACGCCGTGGCGAACGCGGCTCCGGGCGCGCTCGGGCTCGCGGGTGCGGCGCCGCTGGTGCTGTGGCGCAGGCGCAAGATCAATCAGCGCGTTACCGAGGGGAACACCAGGGTTTCTGCGGCTGGTGGCGCCCGGTAGGGTGCCGTCCCAGATCGCCGATCTTCCGTGGTCCGCACCGTTCCGGGGCTGGTTCGACGAGATCGATTTCTCCGAACCGCGGGAGCAACTGGGATGAGCAGGACACGTCGTACGAATGAGGGTCACGGCAGGACCGGCAGCGCGCTGTCCGGTATAGCCGTGGCCCTCGGCTGTGTGTTGTTCCTGGGTGGGTTCGTCTGGGGCGCGATTCTGTACCAGCCGTACACCGTGCCCACCGACTCCATGGACCCGACGATCAAGGCGGGTGACCGGGTGCTCGCGGAGCGGATCGACGGCGGCGAGGTCAAGCGCGGCGATGTCGTCGTCTTCCAGGAGAACTCCTGGGGAAACGTTCCGATGGTCAAGCGCGTGGTCGGCGTCGGCGGTGACAAGATCGCCTGCTGCACGCAGAAGAAGCTGACCGTGAACGGCGAGCAGATCGACGAGCCGTACCTCCCGAAGGGTGAGAGCGCCTCACTTACCGGCATCAAGACGACGACCGTCCCGCAGGGCCGGCTCTTCCTGCTCGGCGACCACCGCGCCGACTCGCTGGACTCCAGCGCGCACATCGGTGACAGCGAGAACGGCTCGGTGGAGCGCGGCGCCGTACAGGGCCGCGTGGACGCCCTGGCGTGGCCCATGGCCGGGATGCAGAAGCCCACCGGGTTCGAGGCGCTGTCGGGCGGCATCTCGCAGCCGGGACCGGTGAAGACGGTGCTCGCGGCCATCGTGGCGGGCGCGGTACTGGTGCTCGGCGGAGCGGCGTACGGGCCGATCGCGAAGCGCTCACGGCGCTCGCGCGGGGCGTCCCCGGAGCCGGCCCGTGTCTGACCCCAGCCGCGAACCGCGCAAGGTCGCCCGCGTCGTGCTGCTCGACCCTGAGGAGCGGATCCTGCTCCTGCACGGGCACGAGCCGGGCGACATGGCGGACGACTGGTGGTTCACGCCGGGCGGCGGCCTGGAGGGCGACGAGACGCGTGAAGAGGCCGCCCTGCGGGAACTGGCAGAGGAGACCGGCATCACCGACGTGGAACTGGGGCCCGTGCTGTGGCAGCGAATCTGCTCCTTCCCCTTCGACGGTCGGCGCTGGGACCAGGACGAGTGGTACTTCCTGGCCCGTACGAGGACGCCCTCGGCGGAGCTCGGAGAGATCAAGGGGACGGGCCTGACCGACCTGGAGCGCCGCAGCGTCGCGGGAGCACGCTGGTGGACGTGCCGGGAACTGGCCGAGGCGCATGAGACGGTGTATCCGACCAGACTCGCCGGGCTGCTGAAGCGGCTGCTCGACGAAGGTCCCCCGAGCCGGCCCGAGGTCCTCGACACGGAAATCGTCTAGAGGCCCACGGGGCTGGCGCACAATAGGGGGACGCACGGCTGAAGGGGAACATGCCATGAGCGCCGAGGACCTCGAGAAGTACGAGACCGAGATGGAGCTGAAGCTCTACCGGGAGTACCGCGACGTCGTCGGTCTGTTCAAATACGTGATCGAGACCGAGCGGCGCTTCTACCTCACCAACGACTACGAGATGCAGGTGCACTCGGTCCAGGGCGAGGTGTTTTTCGAGGTGTCGATGGCGGATGCCTGGGTCTGGGACATGTACAGGCCCGCTCGTTTCGTGAAGCAGGTTCGCGTACTCACGTTCAAGGACGTGAATATCGAGGAGCTGAACAAGACCGATCTGGAGCTTCCGGGCAGCTGACCCGTGGGGCGCGCGGCGGGTGACGGAGTTTTCCACAACCTGTAAGTAGTTCACCAAGATCCACTTCTTTGCTGCCCGGGCGTCAGCGTGGGTGCCGGAGGTGGTGCCGACGTGAACGCACGGGGAGCACTGGGGAAGTACGGCGAGGATCTGGCCGCGAGGCGGCTGACCGAGGCGGGGATGACGGTGCTCGCGCGCAATTGGCGTGCGGGCAGGTCCGGCGAGATCGACATCGTGGCGCGGGACGGCGACGCGATCGTCGTGTGCGAGGTCAAGACCCGCAGCGGACACAGCGCCGGCGCACACAGCGGCGAGGCCGGGGCCTTCGAGCACCCGATGGCCGCGATCACACCGGTCAAGGCGGCGCGGCTGCGTGATCTCGCCGAGCGCTGGGTGCAGGAGCACGGGGGAGCGCCGCCCGGTGGCGTCCGCATCGATCTCATCGGCGTGCTGCTGCCGGAGCGCGGAGCGCCCTGCGTCGAGCATGTGCGAGGGGTGTCCTGATGGGCTTCGCGCGTACGTGTTCCGTGGCCCTCGTGGGAGTCGAGGGCGTCGTCGTCGAGGTACAGGCAGACCTGGAGCCGGGCATCGCCGCGTTCACGCTGGTGGGGCTGCCGGACAAGAGCCTGGTGGAGAGCCGCGACCGGGTCAGGGCGGCGGTGGTCAACTCCGGGGGTGACTGGCCGCAGAAGAAGCTCACGGTGGGGCTGAGCCCGGCGTCCGTGCCGAAGAGCGGTTCGGGTTTTGATCTCGCTGTCGCGTGCGCCGTGCTCGGCGCTGCCGAGCGGATCGATCCGAAGATCCTCGCCGACATCGTGATGATCGGGGAGCTGGGGCTCGACGGGCGGGTGCGGCCGGTACGGGGCGTGCTCCCGGCCGTACTCGCGGCGGCCGACGCCGGTTACGAGCAGGTCGTGGTCCCGGAGTGCACGGCCGGGGAGGCGGCCCTCGTGCCGGGGGTCTCGGTCCTCGGTGTGCGCAGCCTGCGTCAGCTCATCGCCGTGCTCACGGACGATCCGGTGCCGGACGAGGAGCCGGCGGAAGAGCGGGGGCGTCCCGATCCGATGCTGGCGGGCCTGAGCATGCCCGGCACCGGAGTGGGCACGGGGTTCGGCGGGGCCTCGCACGACGGGCCCGGGCTCGATCTCGCCGAGGTCGTCGGGCAGTTGTCCGCCCGCACGGCGATCGAGGTCGCGGCGGCGGGCGGACACCACGTGATGCTGTCGGGGCCACCGGGAGCGGGCAAGACGATGCTGGCCGAGCGGCTGCCCGCCATCCTGCCGCCGCTCACCCGTGAGGAGGCCCTGGAGGTCACCGCGATCCACTCGGTCGCGGGAATGCTGTCGCCGGGCACATCGATGATCGACACCGCGCCGTACTGCGCACCGCACCACTCGGCGACCATGCAGTCCCTCGTCGGGGGCGGGCCGGGGGTGGCGCGGCCTGGAGCGGTGTCGCTCTCGCATCGGGGTGTGCTGTTCCTCGACGAGGCACCTGAATTCAGTGGCAAGGCACTCGATGCCCTGCGCCAGCCCCTCGAGTCCGGGTACGTGGTGATCGCGCGCAGCGCCGGGGTGGTGCGGCTGCCCGCGCGGTTCCTGATGGCGCTCGCCGCGAACCCCTGCCCCTGCGGGCAGTACCGGCTGCTGGGCGGCGAGTGCGACTGCCCGCCGGCCACGGTCCGCCGCTACCAGGCCAGGCTCTCGGGGCCGCTGCTGGACCGGGTCGACCTCCGCGTGGAGGTCGACGCCGTCACACGCGACGCACTGGCGGGGTACGGGCCGCGGGGCGAGAGCACCAAGGTCGTCGCGGACCGGGTGCGGGAGGCCAGAGAGCGGGCGGCGGCCCGGTTCGCGGACACCCCGTGGCGGACCAACAGCGAGGTGCCGGGTCACGTCCTGCGCACCCGCTGGCCCGCGGCGCCCGGCGCGCTCGACGAGGCGGAGCTCGACCTGGAGCGCGGCTTCCTCACCGCGCGCGGTCTTGACCGGGTGCTGCGGGTGGCCTGGACCGTGGCCGACCTCGCCCGGCGGGACCGCCCCTTCGCCCAGGACGTGGCACTCGCGCTGCAACTACGGACCGGGATCTCACGCGGCGTGCCGATGACGATCGGGGCGGGGGCGTGACGGGGGCCGGGATCGTTCACGGGTCACGCCTTGCGCGGCGCCCGCGTGGGGGCCTGGGGATTGGGGTTCCGGGGATTGGGTCCGACGTGGGGCCCCGGCGATGAAGGAGGGAGGGGCGTGATGGGTGTGGGGAGTGGTGACGAGGTGCGGCTGGCGCGGGTGCGGCTCACGCGGATCGTGGAGCCGGGCTGGGAGGTCGCCGGGCAGTGGCTGCGCGAGTTCGGCGCCGTGGAGACGGTGCGGCGCATCGAGGCAGGAGGGACGGAGGAACCGCTGCCCGGGGCGCGGGCAGAACGCTGGGCGGGGCTCGTCGCGCGGGCCGCGGACGCGCCGCCCGCCGAGCGGGATCTCGCGCGGGCGACGGCGGCCGGGGCGCGGTTCGTGTGTCCGGGAGACGCCGAGTGGCCAGGACAGTTGGACGACCTGGGGGACGGGCGGCCGGTGGGGCTCTGGGTGCGGGGCGGGCCCAACCTGCGGATGTGGGCGCTGCGCTCGGTCGCCGTGGTGGGCGCGCGGGCCTGCACGGACTACGGGGTGCGGATGGGCGCGAGCCTCGGCGCAGGACTCGCCGAGCGTGGCTGGGTCGTCGTCTCGGGCGGGGCCTACGGGGTCGACGCCGCCGCGCATCGTGGGGCGCTCGGTGCGACCGGGGCGACGGTGGCCGTGCTCGCCTGCGGCATCGACCGGATCTACCCGCGGGGGCACGCCCAGTTGATCGACCGGGTCGCGGAACAGGGACTCGTGATCGGGGAGTTGCCGCCCGGGGACCATCCGACGCCCACCCGGTTCATCCTCCGGAACCGGGTGATCGCGGCGCTCACCAGAGGAACGGTCGTGGTGGAGGCGGCCTATCGCAGCGGAGCGCTGGGCACGGTCCGCTGGGCGCAGCGCCTCGGGCGGCACGCCATGGGCGTTCCGGGGCCGGTGACCAGCAGCGTCTCCGCGGGAGTGCATGAACTGCTGCGCAAGGAAGCGGTGCTGGTGACCGACGCGGCGGAAGTCGTGGAGCTGGTCGGGGAGATGGGCGAGCTCGCCCCCGAGCGGCGTGGACCGGTGCTGCCCCGCGATCTGCTGCCACCCGGTGCGGCGCGGGTGCTCGCCGCGCTTCCCGCCCACGGGGTGTGCAGCGTCGCCGAGGCCGGCCGCGGCGCGGGGGCGAGCCAGGACGAGACGATCGGGAGGTTGTACGAACTGCGCTCGTTGGGGTTCGTCGAACGACACGGCGACGGCTGGCAGTTGACACGCCAGGCGATCGATTCGGTCTTTCCCGGAGGGGAGCTGTTCTGACGCGGTGCGTTGCGCCGTCCGGATGACCCCCGATGGCCTTGGCAATTCCGGCAGTTGGCGCTCCGTCGTGATTGGCCGGGGCGACGGAACCGTCCACGCGAGGCGACGAAGGGAACGTATCTGCGCAACGGTGATCTCCCACCCTTCGCACACTGCGACGCTCCAGTCACGCTACGCTCACCAGGATCCGGGTTCGTCCCCTCCATCCGGAATCAGGTGGGTAGCTCGGTACCAGTCATCACCAGACGGGCAACACGGCATCTTCACAGGCAGAGCGATCACAGCGACCAGTACGTCAAGCACCCTCGGTTTCCTGGGGACGCAGCAGCAGAACGGCACAAGGCGGCGCATGCCACAACACACCTCAGGGTCCGACCGGGCGGCGGTACCCCCCGCCGCGCGCGGCTCCAGCGTGCGGCCTCCGGCTCCCTCCTCCCTCGAGGAGCTGTGGAGGTCGTACAAGGCGACGGGCGACGAGCGGCTGCGGGAGCAGCTGATCCTGCACTACTCGCCGCTGGTGAAGTACGTGGCGGGCCGGGTCAGCGTGGGGCTGCCGCCCAATGTGGAGCAGGCGGACTTCGTCTCGTCCGGGGTCTTCGGGCTCATCGACGCGATCGAGAAGTTCGACATCGAGCGGGAGATCAAGTTCGAGACGTACGCGATCACCCGGATCCGCGGCGCGATGATCGACGAACTGCGCGCGCTGGACTGGATTCCCCGGTCCGTGCGGCAGAAGGCGCGCAACGTGGAGCGCGCCTACGCCACCCTCGAGGCCCAGCTGCGGCGCACTCCTTCCGAGAGCGAGGTGGCCGCGGAGATGGGGGTCGCGCTCGAGGAACTGCACGCGGTTTTCAGTCAGTTGTCGCTGGCGAACGTGGTGGCGCTGGAGGAGTTGCTGCACGTCGGGGGCGAGGGCGGCGGTGACCGGCTCAGCGTCCTGGACACGCTCGAGGACCACGCCGCGGACAACCCGGTGGAGGTCGCGGAGGACCGGGAGCTGCGGCGCTTCCTGGCGCGGGCGATCAATACGCTGCCGGAGCGCGAGAAGACCGTCGTCACGCTCTACTACTACGAGGGCCTGACGCTGGCCGAGATCGGGAACGTGCTCGGGGTCACGGAGAGCAGGGTCAGCCAGATCCACACGAAGTCCGTGCTGCAGCTGCGGGCGAAGCTGGCGAGTTTCGGGCGGTGAGGGGGCGTGGCCCCGCGGTCCGGCGAATCGTGCCTGCCGCGTGCCCGACTCCGGTCGGCGCCCCTGAGGCCCTACCGGCTCCCGTCGCGGGCCGTCTCTTCGTAAAGTGGAGACGTGCCTAGGATTCGAGCGGCCTCCGTGGCCGAGCACCGGTCGATGCAGCGCGGCGCCCTTCTGGACGCGGCGCGTTCCCTGTTGTCCGAGGGCGGGACGGACGCGCTGACGTTCCCCGCGCTCGCGGAGCGGACGGGGCTCGCGCGCTCGTCCGTCTATGAATACTTCAAGTCGCGCGCGGCCGTGGTCGAGGAGCTGTGCGAGGTCGACTTCCCGGTGTGGGCCGCGGAGGTCGAGGCCGGGATGGCGCGCGCCGATACGCCCGAGGGCAAGGTCGAGGCGTATGTGCGGGAGCAGTTGGCGCTGGTGGGGGACCGGCGGCACCGGGCGGTCGTCGCCATCTCCGCGAGCGAGTTGGACGCCGGGGCGCGGGAGAAGATCCGGGCCGCGCACGGCGGGCTCGTCGCGATGATCGTCGAGGCGCTCGAGCAGATGGGGCATGCGCAGCCCCGGCTCGCCGCGATGCTGGTCCAGGGTGTGGTGGACGCGGCCGTGCGCAGGATCGAGCTGGGGGCCGCGGAGGAGCCCGGCGTGATCGTGGACGCGGCCGTGGGTATGGCGCTGCGGGGCGTTCGCGGCTGAGTCCGGCCCGGACCCGGCGTTCGTGTTGCGCGGCACCGGGGTCCTGTAGCGGTGCCGTGGTCGGCGCCCCCGTGAGCGTTACGCGGCACCGCACCCCGTCTTGCCCACCCTGCCGCCCAAGGCGGCAGATTGCCCAAGGCGGGGTGCGGCCGACGGATTGTGCCCACCCCCACACCGGCAGCAGCCGCGACGGGCGGCCGCGTAGTGCCGATGCGTCCAGCAAGGACAGGGGGTCCAGATATGTCGCGGCTCGGCGCAGGCCCCAGTGGAGGCACGACGGGGATGCGGGAGGGCAGTGGCCTGTGGGGAGTTGGAGGGTGCCCACGACCTCGCCCGCTGTGACCTCGGCCCCCCGTTTCACCAGCGGTGTCACCGGTTCGTACGTCGTGCGCAGAGGCGGGTCGCCGGTGTCCGAGAGTGCGACGGAGAGCACACCCCTGCCCGCGATCTCTCCCGCGAAGGAGACCCGGCCGTCGGCGACCGCGTGTACGGGGGCGTCGATGGGGGCCGCCAGGTCGACGCCGCGGTGGCCGGGGCCGTAGGGCGAAGCCGGCGGTGCCCAGGGCCGGACCACCCGTGGCCGCTCGCCCACCGGCCAGAGGTGGGCGTCACCCGCCCAGGCCGCAGGGCCGAGGACCGCGAGCAGGACCCCCGCCATCATCACCGTGAGTAGTTTTCGCATGGCGCTCAGGTTCCCCGGCGGAGCGGCCCCGCGGGGATCATGGCCGGGAAACGTGGACTACCGAGCGGTTGTGGACAGCGGCGTCACCCGGTACCTCGCGGGTCCCGTACACTTCATGTGGCGATCCGGCCCACCGGATCGACTTCGCACGCCCCGACACCGGCCCTCACAGGTTTCGTGTCAGTGGCCTATCGGTCCCGTACGACCGCCTCGCAAGAGCGCGAGCGTACGCGGCAGGCACACGCAGTGGGCGTCAGGAAACAACCGAGAACACCAGAGGAGTACGGCCATGGCCGTCGTCACGATGCGGGAGCTGCTGGAAAGCGGCGTCCACTTCGGTCACCAGACCCGTCGTTGGAACCCGAAGATGAAGCGCTTCATCTTCACGGAGCGCAACGGCATCTACATCATCGACCTTCTCCAGTCGCTGTCGTACATCGACCGCGCCTACGAGTTCGTCAAGGAGACCGTCGCCCACGGCGGCACGGTCATGTTCGTCGGCACGAAGAAGCAGGCGCAGGAAGCCATCGCCGAGCAGGCGACCCGCGTCGGCATGCCCTACGTGAACCAGCGCTGGCTGGGCGGCATGCTCACCAACTTCTCGACCGTCTACAAGCGTCTGCAGCGCCTCAAGGAGCTCGAGCAGATCGACTTCGAGGACGTCGCCGCGTCCGGTCTCACCAAGAAGGAGCTTCTCGTGCTCTCGCGCGAGAAGGCCAAGCTGGAGAAGACCCTCGGTGGTATCCGCGAGATGTCCAAGGTGCCCAGCGCCGTCTGGATCGTGGACACCAAGAAGGAGCACATCGCTGTCGGCGAGGCCCGGAAGCTCAACATTCCGGTCGTCGCGATCCTCGACACGAACTGTGACCCCGACGAGGTCGACTACAAGATCCCGGGCAACGACGACGCGATCCGCTCCGTCACCCTGCTCACCCGCGTGATCGCCGACGCCGTCGCCGAGGGCCTCATCGCCCGCTCCGGCGTGGCCACGGGCGACCAGAAGCCGGGCGAGAAGGCCGCCGGCGAGCCCCTCGCCGAGTGGGAGCGCGACCTGCTCGAGGGCGAGAAGAAGGCCGACGACAAGGCTGAGGCGAAGCCCGCCGAGGCCGAGGTCAAGACCGAGGACAAGGCCGAGGAGAAGGCTGCGGAGGCCCCGGCCGCCGAGGCTGCCGCCCCCGCCGAGGCCCCGGCTGAGGCCCCCGTCGAGGCTCCGGCCGCGGACGCCGAGCAGGCCTGACCCGCACGGGATTCGGTTTCATGAGGTGACGGCGGGGGTCGACTGCGACCCCCGCCTTCACCCGTAACCGTCACCTTCGTTCTCACACTGCTTCAGACTTCGTAGAGAGAAAACCAGGATCATGGCGAACTACACCGCCGCTGACGTCAAGAAGCTCCGCGAGCTCACGGGCGCCGGCATGATGGACTGCAAGAAGGCGCTCGACGAGGCCGACGGCAGCGTCGACAAGGCCGTCGAGGCCCTGCGCATCAAGGGCCAGAAGGGCGTCGCCAAGCGCGAGGGCCGTTCCGCCGAGAACGGCGCGGTCGTCTCCCTCATCGCCGACGACAACACCTCCGGTGTCCTCGTCGAGCTGAAGTGCGAGACGGACTTCGTCGCCAAGAGCCCGAAGTTCCAGGCCGTCGCCGACCAGCTGGTCGCCCACGTCGCCAAGACGGCCCCGGCCGACCTCGAGGCGCTGCTCGCCTCCGAGATCGAGGCCGGCAAGACCGTCCAGGCCTTCGTCGACGAGGCCAACGCCAACCTCGGCGAGAAGATCGTCCTGGACCGCTTCGCGCAGTTCTCGGGCGCGTACGTCGCTTCCTACATGCACCGCACCATGCCCGACCTGCCCCCGCAGATCGGTGTTCTGGTCGAGCTGGACAAGGCCGACGCCGAGCTGGCCAAGGGCATCGCTCAGCACATCGCCGCCTTCGCGCCGAAGTACCTCACCCGTGAGGACGTTCCGGCCGAGATCGTCGAGTCCGAGCGTCGCGTCGCCGAGGAGACCACGCGCGCCGAGGGCAAGCCGGAGGCCGCGCTCCCGAAGATCGTCGAGGGTCGCGTCAACGGCTTCTTCAAGGAGGCCACGCTGCTCGGTCAGCCGTACGCCCTCGACAACAAGAAGTCCGTCGAGAAGGTCCTCCAGGAGGCCGGTGTCACCCTGAAGCGCTTCTCGCGCATCAAGGTCGGCATCTGAGTCAGTACCGCGCCAGACGCGAGACCCCGCTAGGGTCGACAGCAGTCGTCCGGGAACGCGCCGGACGACCGCAGTTGTGACGAGGAGGCCATTGCCGCGCATGGGATGCGAACCACCCCATCGGCAGTGGCCTTCTTCGTATGTGTGCCAAGTAAAAGAGGCGAGAATCCCATGACCACCACCCAGGCCGACACAGCCGATAAAGGCGACAAGAGCGACGAAGGCAAAGGCGCGGGGCGCTTTCTGCTGAAGCTTTCCGGTGAGGCGTTCGCCGGGGGCGGGGGTCTGGGCGTCGACCCCGACGTGGTGCACGCCATTGCCCGTGAGATCGCGGCCGTCGTACGGAGCGGCTACCAGATCGCCGTCGTCATCGGCGGCGGCAACTTCTTCCGCGGCGCCGAACTGCAGCAGCGCGGCATGGACCGCGCCCGCAGCGACTACATGGGCATGCTCGGCACCGTCATGAACTGCCTGGCCCTCCAGGACTTCCTGGAGAAGGAGGGCATCGACTGCCGCGTGCAGACCGCCATCACCATGGGGCAGGTCGCCGAGCCGTACATCCCGCTGCGCGCCGTGCGGCACCTGGAGAAGGGCCGCGTCGTCATCTTCGGCGCCGGTATGGGCATGCCGTACTTCTCCACCGACACCACCGCCGCGCAGCGCGCCCTGGAGATCGACGCCCAGGCGCTGCTCATGGGTAAGAACGGGGTCGACGGCGTCTACGACTCGGACCCGAAGACCAACCCCGAGGCCGTGAAGTTCGACGGGCTCAGCTACGGCGAGGTCATCACCCGCGACCTGAAGGTCGCCGACATGACCGCGATCACCCTGTGCCGCGACAACAAGCTGCCGATCCTCGTCTTCGAGCTCATCACGTCGGGCAATATCGCCCGTGCCGTCAAGGGTGAGAAGATCGGGACCCTCGTAGGCGAAGAGGGCACCCGCGCCTGACCCCCTTCCGTCCCCCGGGAGCCCTGTGTCCTCGAAGGTTCCCCGAGGGATGGACAATGTCCTGCCGGTCGGACACCGTGCAGGAAAGACCGCGACGCAGCCGACCGCGCCCCCGTGCCCGGCCGGGCCTCACTCAAGACACGCAGGAGCAAGTGGTGATCGAAGAGACCCTCCTCGAGGCCGAGGAAAAGATGGAGAAGGCCGTCGTCGTCGCCAAGGAGGACTTCGCCGCGATCCGCACAGGACGTGCGCACCCGGCGATGTTCAACAAGATCGTCGCCGACTACTACGGCGCGCTGACGCCGATCAACCAGCTGGCCTCGTTCTCGGTACCCGAGCCGCGGATGGCCGTGGTGACCCCGTTCGACAAGAGCGCGCTGCGCAACATCGAGCAGGCGATCCGCGACTCCGACCTCGGCGTCAACCCGAGCAATGACGGAAGCATTATCCGGGTGAACTTCCCGGAGCTCACCGAAGAGCGCCGCCGCGACTACATCAAGGTCGCCAAGGCCAAGGCGGAGGACAGCAAGGTGTCCATCCGCTCGGTGCGCCGCAAGGCCAAGGAAGTCATCGACAAGGCGATCAAGGACGGCGACGTCGGCGAGGACGAGGGCCGGCGCGGCGAGAAGGAACTGGACGACACCACCACGAAGTACGTGGCCCAGGTGGACGAGCTGCTCAAGCACAAGGAAGCCGAGCTGCTCGAAGTCTGAGCGAGCGCGGAAGATCGAGGTTCGAGGAATCCGTGAACGACTCTTCCTGGGGTGCGCCGACCGGGCCCGGACAGTGGGGACCGACCGACGGCCAAGGGTCCGCCCCTGGTCAGGGGCCCGCGTACGGGCAGGTGCCGGCGTACGGCCAAGAGCCGTCGTACAACCAAGGGCCGCCGTACGACCACGGGCGCGCTCCGGCGGGTCCCGCGTACGAACGGCACGCGGTCGATGAGACTCGGCCCATGCCCATCGTGCCCGATATGCCTGATACGCCTTCTGGTGACGGAACGCCTTCCGGTGACGGAAGGGGCGGCGACCAGGACGACCGGGGGGTCGCTCGGCTGAGTGGTCCCCTGTTCCGCGACGAGGCGCCCGTCCTGCCGGAGCCCGCCCCGTCCGCGGAGCCTTCGGGGTCCTCGCAGTCCGTACCGCGCAAGAAGAAGAGCGCGGGCCGGGACCTCGGATCGGCCATAGGTGTCGGCGTCGGGCTCGGTGCGGTGGTCATCGCTTCGCTCTTCGTCGTCAAGGCCGTGTTCGTCGGCGTGATAGCGGTCGCCGTCGTCGTCGGCCTGTGGGAGCTGACCTCGCGGCTCGAGGAGCGCAAGGGCATCAGGGCGCCGCTCGTGCCGCTCGCCGTCGGCGGCGCGGCCATGGTGGTGGCCGGCTACGTACGGGGCGCCGAGGGCGCCTGGGTGGCGATGGCGCTGACCGCTCTCGCGGTCCTCGTGTGGCGGATGACGGAGCCTCCCGAGGGGTACCTGAAGGACGTCACGGCGGGGGTCTTCGCGGCCTTCTACGTGCCGTTCCTCGCGACCTTCGTGGCGATGATGCTCACCGCGGACGACGGGGCGTGGCGCGTGCTCACGTTCCTGATCCTCACGGTCGTCAGCGACACCGGCGCGTACGCGGTCGGCTGGCGCTTCGGCAAGCACAAACTCGCGCCGCGCATCAGCCCCGGCAAGACCCGCGAGGGGCTGCTGGGCGCCGTCTCGTTCGCCATGGTGGCGGGCGTGCTGTGCATGCAGTTCCTGGTGGACGACGGCACGTGGTGGCAGGGCCTCGTCATGGGCGCGCTCGTCGCGGCCAGCGCGACCCTCGGTGACCTCGGCGAGTCCATGATCAAGCGGGACCTCGGGATCAAGGACATGGGGACGCTGCTGCCGGGCCACGGCGGGATCATGGATCGGCTCGACTCCCTGCTGCCGACGGCCCCGGTCGTATGGCTGCTTCTGGTGCTGTTCGTCGGTTCCTGAGCCCCTGACGAACGCTGAGGCCTCTTAAGAACGCCCACGCGAGAGCCCCCGTCCGTAACCGGACGGGGGCTCTTCGTATCCGCCCCTGCGAGAGATGTGAAGACCTGTTCGCGAAGGTGGGCGGGTTCGTTGAGGGGGGCTTGCGGGTGTTCTTTACGCTCAAGTAACAACATGCCTCATGAACATTTTCGGTCGCAGCTTCTCATCCCGGCGCGCAGAGGGATCCGCTGCTCCGGGGGCCGCCGGCACCGCGCTACTGCCCGACCCGGCCGGCCACGACCCGTCCATGGCGGCGCTCACCGGCAGTTGGATGGTCGACCCGGCGCACAGCAGGATCGGGTTCTCCGTCCGGCACGCCATGGTGACCACCGTGCGCGGGGCCTTCACGGAGTACCAGAGCCGCCTCTACTTCGACGGCGACGACCCGTCCCGCTCGTCCGCCGAGCTCGTCCTCGCCACGTCGAGCGTCGACACCGGTGTCGAGCAGCGGGACGCCCACGTGATGGGCCGTGACTTCCTGAACGCCTCCCAGTACCCGCGGATGACCTTCAAGAGCACCGCGGTGGAACTGGCGGGCGACGATGTCTACCGGATGCACGGCGACCTCACCATCAAGGACGTCGCCCGCCCCGTCGTCCTCGAACTCACCTACATCGGCTTCGTCACGGACGCCTTCGGCGACGAACGCGTCGGCTTCGACGGCACCACCACCATCAACCGCACCGACTGGGGCCTGATGTACAACGCGCGCCTCGCCCAGGGCGGCAACATGGTCAGCGACAAGGTCCGCCTCCAGTTCGACATCGCGGCCATCCGCACCCCGTCGGGCCCCTGATCGCCCCTGATCCCACGGGCGCGCAGGCCACCCTCGTAGATCTGCGACACTGGATGGGCTATGCCTAAGCCCGGAGAACTCACGTTTGTCGCCCCCCGCGGAGCCAAGAAGCCGCCGCGGCACCTTGCTGATCTTTCGCCTGCTGAGCGGAAGGAAGCCGTTGCCGCGATCGGTGAGAAGCCGTTTCGCGCCAAGCAGCTCTCGCAGCACTACTTCGCGCGGTACGCGCACGATCCCGCGGAGTGGACCGACATCCCCGCGGGGTCGCGCGAGAAGCTGCGGGAGGCGTTGCTGCCGGAGCTGATGACCGTCGTGCGGCATCTGTCGACCGACCAGGACACCACGCGCAAGACGCTGTGGAAGCTGTTCGACGGGACGCTCGTGGAGAGCGTGCTCATGCGGTACCCGGATCGCGTGACGATGTGTATCTCGTCGCAGGCGGGCTGCGGCATGAACTGTCCGTTCTGTGCCACCGGGCAGGCCGGGCTCGACCGGAATCTGTCGACCGGCGAGATCGTGCATCAGATTGTTGATGGGATGCGCGCGCTGCGGGACGGGGAGATTCCCGGCGGCCCGGCCCGGCTCTCCAACATCGTGTTCATGGGCATGGGCGAGCCGCTCGCCAACTACAAGCGGGTCATCCAGGCCATTCGCGCGCTCACCGACCCGGAGCCGGACGGGGTCGGGCTCAGTCAGCGCGGCATCACCGTGTCGACGGTCGGGCTGGTGCCCGCCATCAACCGGTTCACCGATGAGGGGCTGAAGTGCCGGCTCGCGATTTCGTTGCACGCTCCTGACGACGAGCTGCGCGACACCCTCGTACCCGTGAACACGCGGTGGAACGTGCGGGAGGTGCTCGACGCCGGGTTCGAGTACTCCGCGAAGTCCGGGCGTCGGCTGTCCATCGAGTACGCACTCATCCGGGACATCAACGACCAGGCATGGCGTGGTGACCGGCTCGGGCGGATGCTCAAGGGGAAGCCCGTGCATGTGAACCTGATTCCGCTGAATCCGACTCCCGGCTCGAAGTGGACCGCCTCGCGCCCCGAGGACGAGAAGGCCTTCGTCAACGCGATCGCCGCGCACGGCGTCCCCGTGACCGTCCGGGACACCCGTGGCCAGGAGATCGACGGAGCCTGTGGACAGTTGGCGGCCACCGAGAGGTAGCCTGGCCATCATCAGTAAGTACGACAACTGAATCTGCATTCCGACAGGGGAGCGCCACAGCGCTGAGAGTGCGGCATCGGCCGCAGACCCTCTGAACCTTGCCCGGGTCATTCCGGGTAGGAAGTTCGGACACCACTCAAGCTGTTGCGCCCTGCCCGGAGCCCTGGCCGTCCTTGCCAATGGACTGTCGAAGGCTCCGGGCAGGGCCGCGTCTTCTCCTGGTCACTCCCAGGAGGAATTCAAGTGAGCAAGAAGGCGTACGTCGCCGTGGTCGTGGGGCTCGGGCTCGTCACGTTGTCCGCGTGCGGGTCGTCGGGCGGTGGCTCCGGTGCCGCGGGTGGGGACTCCAAGACCGTGACCCTCGTGAGTCACGATTCGTGGGCTGTCTCGAAGGGTGTGCTGAAGGACTTCGAGAAGCGCTCCGGGTACAAGGTCAGGGTCCTCAAGGACGGGGATGCCGGCGAGGCCGTCAACAAGGCGATCCTGTCCAAGGACAACCCACAGGGCGACGTCTTCTTCGGCGTCGACAACACCCTGCTCTCGCGTGCGCTCGACAATGGAATCTTCTCCTCGTACAAGGCCAAGGGGCTTGATGAGGTGAGGAGCGAGTATCAGCTCGACAAGGGGAAGGCGCGCGTTACCCCCGTCGATACCGGGTCGCTCTGCGTCAATTACGACAAGGCGTACTTCAAGAAGCATGATCTGGCGCCGCCCTCGTCCTTCGCCGATCTCGCCAAGCCTGCCTACAAGAACCTGCTGGTCACGGAGAACGCGGCCACTTCGTCGCCCGGTCTCGGCTTCCTGCTCGGGTCCGCCGCGAAGTACGGCGACGACGGCTGGCAGCCGTACTGGAAGAAGCTGAAGGCCAACGGGCTCAAGGTCGTGGACGGCTGGGACCAGGCGTACAACGAGGAGTTCAGCGGAAGCGCCGGCGGGAAGAAGGCCGGCGGTGACCGGCCGCTCGTCGTGTCGTACGCGTCCTCGCCGCCCGCCGAGGCCGTGTTCGCCGATCCGCAGCCGAAGACCTCGCCGGTCGGGGTCGCGAAGGGGACCTGTTTCCAGCAGGTCGAGTTCGCGGGGCTGCTCGACGGGGCGAAGAACGAGAAGGGCGGCAAGGCGCTGCTCGACTTCCTGGTCTCGAAGAAGTTCCAGGAGGACATGCCGCTCAACATGTTCGTCGACCCGGTGACCAAGAACGCGAGTGCGCCCGCCGATTACACCAAGTACGCGGTGCAGATCGACGATCCGGAGACCATGAGCCCGCGCAAGATCGCGGACAACCGGGACGACTGGGTGAAGTCGTGGACGTCGCTCGTACTGAAGTAGTCGCCCCGCAAAGAGGGAGCGCGGCGCGGCTCGGGCTCATGGCCCTGCCTGTCGTGTTCTTCGGGCTGTTCTTCGCCTACCCGGTCGTCGCGATCGTCGAGCGCGGGCTGCACGTCGACGGTGGCTGGCAGCTCGGGCGGATCCTGGACGTGCTCGGGCAGTCCGACATCCGGCACGTGCTGTGGTTCACGGTGTGGCAGGCGGTGGCGTCGACCCTTCTTACGCTGTTGATCGCGCTGCCGGGGGCGTATGTCTTCGCCCGGTTCGAGTTCCCGGGCAAGCAGGTGCTGCGGGCCGTCGTCACCGTGCCGTTCGTGCTGCCGACCGTGGTCGTGGGGACGGCGTTTCTCGCGCTCGTCGGCAAGGGCGGGTTGCTCGATGAGGTGTGGGGCGTGCGGCTCGACACGACCGTGTGGGCGATTCTGCTGGCGCATGTCTTCTTCAATTACGCGGTTGTGGTGCGGACTGTTGGCGGGCTTTGGGCGCAGCTCGATCCGCGGCAGGAGGAGGCCGCGCGGATGCTCGGTGCCTCGCGGTTCGCGGCTTGGCGGAGGGTGACGTTGCCGGCGCTCGGGCCCGCTGTCGCGGCTGCGGCGTTGATGGTGTTTCTGTTTACGTTCACGTCGTTCGGTGTCGTGCAGATTCTGGGCGGGCCGGGGTTCTCGACTCTTGAGGTCGAGATTTATCGGCAGACCGCGCAGATCTTCGATCTGTCCACTGCCGCCGTGCTGAGCATCGTGCAGTTCGTCGCCGTAGGGCTGATTCTTGGCGTTCATGCGTGGACCGTGCGGCGGCGGGAGAGCGCGTTGCGGCTCGTCGATGCCGCGCATACGGCGCGCAGGCCGCGTGGGGCCGGGCAGTGGGCGCTCTTGGGCGGGGTGCTGGCGTGCGTCGCCCTGCTGATCGTGCTGCCGCTCGGGGTGCTCGTCGAGCGCTCGCTCGACGCTCCGGGCGGGTACGGGTTCGGGTACTTCCGGGCGCTCACGGACGCCGACGGCGGGACCTTCCTCGTGCCGCCGATCGACGCGATCTGGAATTCGCTGGAGTACGCGCTCGCCGCCACGGCCATCGCCGTGGTGATCGGCGGGCTCGCCGCCGCGGCGCTCACCCGGCGTGCGGGTCGGCTCGTGCGCGGGTTCGACGCGCTGCTGATGCTGCCGCTGGGGGTGTCGGCGGTGACCGTCGGGTTCGGGTTCCTGATCACGCTCGACGAGCCGCCGCTCGACCTGCGGTCCACGTGGATTCTGGTGCCGCTCGCGCAGGCGCTCGTCGGGGTGCCGTTCGTGGTGCGGACGATGCTGCCGGTGCTGCGGGCCGTCGACGGGCGGCTCCGGGAGGCCGCCGCCGTGCTCGGGGCCTCGCCGCTGCGGGCCTGGCGGGAGGTCGACCTGCCGATGGTGCGGCGGGCGCTGCTCGTCGCGGCCGGGTTCGCGTTCGCCGTGTCGCTCGGAGAGTTCGGGGCGACCGTGTTCATCGCGCGGCCCGACAATCCGACGCTGCCGGTCGCCGTGGCCCGGCTGCTGGGGCGGGTGGGTGACCTCAACTACGGGCAGGCGATGGCGCTTTCGACCGTGCTGATGGTCGTCTGTGCGGCCTCGTTGCTCGCCCTTGAACGGATTCGGCCCGCCAAGGCCTCGACCGGGGAGTTCTGATGTCGCTGCTGGAATTGGACGACGCGACCGTACGGTTCGGTGGGCGCGCCGTGCTGGACGACGTGGCTCTGGAGGTGGCCGAGCACGAGATCGTATGCGTGCTCGGGCCCAGCGGCAGCGGCAAGTCGACGCTGCTGAGAGCTGTCGCGGGGCTGCAACCCCTGGACGGCGGGCGGGTGTTGCTCGGCGGCGCCGACCAGGCCGGGGTGCCCGCGCACAAGCGGGGCGTCGGCCTGATGTTCCAGGACCACCAGCTGTTCCCGCAGCGCGATGTGGGGCAGAATGTCGGCTTCGGGCTGCGGATGCACGGTGCGGGCAAGCGTGAACAGGCGGATCGTGTACGGGAGTTGCTGGGGCTCGTCGGGCTGCCCGGCGCCGAGCGGCGTGCGGTGGGCGCGTTGTCCGGCGGGGAGCAGCAGCGGGTCGCGCTCGCGCGGGCGCTCGCGCCGCGGCCGCGGTTGCTGATGCTGGACGAGCCGCTCGGGCAGCTCGACCGGACGCTCCGCGAGCGGCTGGTCGTCGAACTGCGGGAACTATTCGGCGAGTTGGGGACGACGGTGCTCGCCGTCACGCACGACCAGGGGGAGGCCTTCGCGCTCGCCGACCGGGTTGTGGTGATGCGGGACGGGCGGATCGCCCAGAGCGGTACGCCACTTGAGGTGTGGCAGCAGCCGGCGGACGAGTTCGTGGCGCGGTTCCTCGGGTTCGACAACGTGGTGGAGGCGACGGTGACCGGGGCGGTCGCGGATACGCCGTGGGGGAAGGTTCCGGTGCCGGAGGGGTCGGAGCAGGGGGAGTGCCGGCTCCTCGTGCGGCCCGCGGGTGTACGCCTCGTGCCTGCCGCCGAGGCCCAGCTGACCTGTGCCGTGACCGGGCGCACCTTCCGGGGTACGCACGTCGCGCTGCACCTGCAACCGGGGGATGCGCCGCGCCTGGAGGCGGCCTGCGCGTTGCGCTCCGCGCCGGAGCCGGGGGATGCGGTCGGGGTCGCCTTCGACGCGGCGGAGATCGTGGTGCTGGGAGCGGAGACTTCTTAGCGCCACCGTTCTCGTTGCGCGGCACCGGGGTGCCGCCTTGCCCACCCTGCCGCCCAAGGCGGCAGATTGTCCAAGGCGGTGGCGGTTGACCGCGTCGGGTGGGGAGCCGATCAGGGGGGGCGGGTTGCCCAAGGCGAGGCAATTCAAGCCCCGCCGGCGTTTGAGGCGCGGGGTCCGGGGCGGAGCCCCGATCTTTCAAGCCCCGCTCTTGGACGAGAGCCAGCGGGGTCCGGGGCGGAGCCCCGAGGCGTAGGGGCGGTCGACCGTGTCGGGGGGGGGCGGGGGGGGGCCCCCCCCCGGGGGGGGCGTTGGGGGGGGTGGGATGTGA
>NZ_JBEOVM010000028.1:0-75392 GCF_040295505.1 Streptomyces sp. NPDC002790
CCAGCAAATAGCTGGAGACGGGGTATCAACAAATTTTGGCGTTGATTTTTGGCACGCTGTTGAGTTCTCAAGGAACGGACGCTTCCTTTGTACTCACCCTCGCGGGCTTTCCTCCGGGCGCTTCCCTTCGGTCTTTCTGTTCTTGCGTTTCCAACTCTACCAGATCCGTATTCCGTCCCGTTTCCGGTTCGGATTTCAATTCCGGTGGCCGCTGGAGGGCCTTTGCCTTTCGGCGTGTCCACTACATTAGCCGAACCTTCCGGCAACTCATAATCGAGTTTCGCGGGTTCGAATTTCGGCATGCAGGCACACCGAAAAGACTCCGCGGAGGGAAGTCCTAATGAGTGGTTTGGCCGCTTCCGGTGGTTGGCTGAGAGCCAGACCCGGGTTCAGCGGCTCGGGCCACATTACGGATCCCGCAAGGGCGCGTCAAGTTGAGCGGCGGCGCGGCGTATGGGCCCGATAAGGGCTCACCGTCGGGTCGTTGGCGACCCAGAAGCGCCAGGGGTGAACGCCGCCCTCGCCGGACACGCCCGTACGTGGGCCGTTGCGTACCTGGTCAGTGGGTACGGGGGTGCCGTGCAGGACCCGCAACGGGGAGTCCCCGCGGGCGCATGCGTCGGTGCCGTCCAGGGAACGGTCCACGCCGAGGGCCGTAGCCATGCGGGCCGGGCCTTTGGCCAGTTCCTTGTCATGCCGGGCCGATAGTCGACGTTTGCGGGCCAGTTCGGCGCCTGCGGTGATCTCGCCGGCGCGGAGCAGTACGGCGCTCGCCCTGCCCTCCTCGCCGCAGACCAGGTTCATGCAGTGCCACATGCCGTAGGTGAAGTAGACGTACACGTGTCCGGGGCGCCCGAACATCACGTCGTTGCGGGCGGTCCGGCCTCTGTAGGCGTGAGACCCGGGGTCGTTCGCGCCGTCGTATGCCTCGACCTCGGTGAGGCGGAGCTCGATCGGCCCGTCGGGGGTGTGCCGGACCAGCGTGCGCCCCAAAAGGTCGGGGGCGACGTCCAGTACAGGTCGATCGAAGAAGGCACGTTCGAGGGGCGTACGGTCAGGGGCCGCGATCATGCTCTCCGAGGGTAGTGGGGCGGGTGGGACAGGCGCTCGCGGAACCGGGCGCGGGTGTCCCGCGTTTGTAGTCAGCAGTATCAGCAGTGGTTCGCACACGGAGGAGATCGAGGCATGGGGTTCAAGCGGCTGTTGGCGAGTCTGGGCGCGGGCGGGGCATCCGTGGAGACGATGCTCACCGAGGTCAATGTCGTGCCCGGTGGTGTCGTTCAGGGAGAGGTGCGGATCCAGGGCGGGTCCGTCGACCAGGAGATCGAGGGGCTGTCCGTCGGTCTGCAGGCGCGCGTCGAGGTCGAGGGCAACGACCAGGAGACGAAGCAGGACATCGAGTTCACCAGGGTGCGGCTCGGGGGTGCGTTCGAGCTGAAGGCGCAGGCCGTGCACGCCGTTCCGTTTGGGCTCGAGATTCCGTGGGAGACGCCCGTCACGATGATCGACGGGCAGCAGCTGCGTGGCATGAACATCGGCGTGACGACCGAGCTGGAGATCGCCCGGGCCATCGACTCGAGTGACCTCGACCCGATCAATGTGCACCCGCTGCCGTCCCAGCAGGCGCTTCTCGATGCCTTCATCCGCATCGGCTTCCGGTTCAAGAGCGCGGACATGGAGCGTGGGCACATCCGGAACACGCGGCAGAAGCTGCCGTTCTACCAGGAGATCGAGTTCCACCCGCCGCAGCAGTACCGGGGGCTCAACCAGGTGGAGTTGAGCTTCGTGGCCGACGACCGGGAGATGGACGTCGTACTGGAGATGGACAAGAAGCCGGGGCTGTTCAGTGAGGGCAGCGATACGTTCCGGTCGTTCGTCGTTGGGCACCACGACTTCCAGGGGACGGACTGGTCGGCGTATGTGCACCAGTGGCTGTCCGAGGTCGGCAGCAAGAGGAACTGGTTCTAGGGTTTCAGGAGCAGGGCCGACAGGCTCTGTGGGACCGGTGTTTCCGTAGAGATTCAGGAGGTGTCGTTGTGACCGAGCAGCCCCAGAGGGCATCGCTTCCTCATGACTTTCATCCGCAGGTGCCGTCGTTCACCGTCGTGAGCCAGGACTTCGAGCCGGGCGGGACGCTGGACGACGCGCAGGTGTACGCGGCCGGGAACACGTCGCCGCACTTGCGCTGGGAGGGTTTCCCGGCGGAGACCAAGAGCTTCGCCGTGTCGTGCTTCGACCCGGACGCGCCGACCGGCAGCGGGTTCTGGCACTGGAGCGTGTTCGACATCCCGGCCTCGGTGACCGAGCTGCCGGTGGGCGCCGGCAGCGGCAAGTTCGAGGGGCTTCCCGAGGGCGCCGTACAGGTGCGCAACGACTACGGGACGAAGGAGTTCGGGGGCGCCGCGCCGCCGCCCGGGGACCCCGCCCACCGTTATGTGTTCACCGTGTACGCGGTCGATCAGGAGAAGCTCGGCCCGGATTCGGACGCTTCTCCCGCTTTCGTCGGGTTCAATCTGCGGTTTCACACGATTGGCCGGGCCCAGGTCATCGCCGAGTACGGGGCGCCCGCCGAGGGCTGAGTCTCAGCCGGGCGTTCACTGAACGTTTGCCCGCCTCTGGTCATGGAATTGATCAGGGGCGGGCACTTTCTGTTTAGGGCCGCACTTATTGCGTTGTCCATCTCGGCGTGCACGGCCAGAGTTGACGCACGGACGCCGAGGGGCGATCCGCTGCGTACGGGAGGTGGGCAGGGTGCGGGACACACTGGTGCTGAACGCGAGCTTCGAGCCGCTCTCCACGGTGACGCTCAATCGAGCCGTCGTGTTGGTGCTGCAGGACAAGGCCGTCGTCGAGCAGGTCCACCCCGAGCTGCGCATGCGTGGTGCCGCGATCGATATTCCGGTGCCCCGGGTGATCAGGCTGTGCAGGTATGTCCGGGTGCCGTTCCGAAGACGCGCGCCGTGGTCCAGGCGGGGCGTGCTCGTACGGGATCAGCACCGGTGCGCGTACTGCGGCAAGAGGGCGACGACGGTCGACCACGTGGTGCCGCGGTCGCACGGCGGTGCTGATTCGTGGTTGAACACGGTGGCGTCCTGCGCCGACGACAACCACCGCAAGGCGAACCGGACGCCCGAGCAGGCGGGGATGCCGCTGCTGTGGCAGCCGTTCGAGCCGACGCCCGCCGATGCGATGCTGCTGTCGCTGGGGGCCGGCGGGCGGGCCGGGCTGCCGGACTGGCTGGCGCGGACCGCCGCGTAGGGACATGAGACGAGGGCCCGCCGACCGCATGGTCGGCGGGCCCTCGTTGTGTGCGAAGCGCTAGTCGATCGGCGGCTGTTCGCGGCGGGGCTGGGGCGGTGTCGGCATCACCGGCGGGGTCTTCGCGTCGCTGCCGCCCCCCATGCCGCCGAAGTTGCCGAAGGCGCCGGAGAGGCCCTTGAGTGCGTCGCCGATCTCGCTGGGGACGATCCAGAGCTTGTTGGCGTCGCCCTCTGCGATCTTCGGGAGCATCTGCAGGTACTGGTACGAGAGCAGCTTCTGGTCCGGGTCTCCGGCGTGGATGGACTCGAAGACCGTACGGATGGCCTGGGCCTCGCCCTCCGCGCGCAGGGCCGCGGCCTTCGCCTCGCCCTCGGCCCTGAGGATCGCGGACTGCTTCTCACCTTCGGCGGTGAGGATCTGCGACTGGCGGATGCCTTCGGCGGTGAGGATCGCGGCGCGCTTGTCACGGTCGGCGCGCATCTGCTTCTCCATCGAGTCCTGGATGGAGGTGGGCGGCTCGATCGCCTTGAGCTCGACGCGGTTGACGCGGATGCCCCACTTGCCGGTGGCCTCGTCGAGGACACCGCGCAGCGCCGCGTTGATCTCCTCGCGGGAGGTCAGGGTCCGCTCCAGGTCCATGCCACCGATGATGTTTCGCAGGGTGGTGACGGTGAGCTGCTCGATGGCCTGGATGTAACTGGCCACTTCGTACGTCGCGGCGCGGGCGTCGGTCACCTGGTAGTAGATGACCGTGTCGATGTTGACGACCAGGTTGTCCTGGGTGATCACCGGTTGCGGCGGGAACGGCACGACCTGCTCGCGGAGGTCGATGCGGTTGCGGATCGAGTCGATGAACGGGACGACGATGTTCAGGCCCGCGTTCAACGTGCGTGTGTAGCGGCCGAAGCGCTCGACGATGGCGGCGCTGGCCTGCGGGATGACCTGGATGGTCTTGATCAGCGCGATGAAGACCAACACCACCAGAATGATCAGGACGATGATGATCGCTGACATCGAGTCTCCCGTGCCCCTCGTACCGTTCGTACCGTCGTGGTCCCGGCGCCCTCGCGCCGGAAGATCATGAGGTCTTGCGCAGTCGAGTGTGTCAGAACTGCCCACGTGGCGGGGCTGGTTCGGGCCACATATCGGATCAGATGACGATCGCCGTGGCCCCCTCGATCTCGACCACGTCGACCTGGCGGCCCGGCTCGAAGGTCGCCTCCGCGTCGAGGGTGCGGGCCGACCAGATCTCGCCGCCCAGCTTGATCCGGCCGCCCTCCTGTCCGTCGACGCGCTCGACGACTATGGCCTGCTTGCCCTTCAACGCCTCGACGCCCGTCGCCAATTGGGGTTTCTGGGCGCGGTGCCGGGCGGCCACGGGTCGTACGACCGCGATGAGCGCGCACGAGACGACCGCGAAGACGATCACTTGGAGGACGACACCGCCGCCCATGCCCGCCGTGACGGCGCCCGCGACGGCGCCGACGGCCAGCATGCCCAGTTCGGGCATGGCGGTGATGACGAGGAAGATTCCGAGTGCGGCCGCCCCGATCAGCCACCACACCCATGCGTCGATGTCTGCCACAGGGCCATGGTAGATCCGCAACTGCCGCGCGGACAGGGGTCATCCGGTCCGCGCGGGGGCGCGAAGGGTCAGCTCAGGGGCAGACCGGTCGCGGTCCAGCGGCCGTTGCTCTCCTCGACGACCAGCGGCAGGCCGAAGCACTTGGAGAGGTTGCGGGAGGTGAGCTCGAGCTCGATCGGGCCCGCGGCGAGGACCTGGCCCTGGCGGATCATCAGGACGTGCGTGAATCCGGGGGCGATCTCCTCGACGTGGTGCGTCACCATGATCATCGAGGGGGCGATCGGATCGCGGGCGAGGCGGCCGAGGCGGCGCACCAGGTCCTCGCGGCCGCCGAGGTCGAGGCCTGCCGCGGGCTCGTCGAGGAGGAGCAGCTCGGGGTCGGTCATCAGGGCGCGGGCGATCAGCGTGCGCTTGCGCTCTCCTTCGGAGAGCGTCCCGAACCTGCGGTCCAGGTACTCGCTCATGCCGAGGCGGTCGAGGAACGCGCGGGCGCGCCGCTCGTCCACGTCCTCGTACTCCTCCTGCCAGCCGGCCGTCATGCCGTACGCGGCGGTGAGCACGGTCTGCAGGACGGTCTGCCGCTTGGGCAGCTTGTCGGCGAGCGCGATACCGGCGACGCCGATGCGCGGGCGCAGTTCGAAGACGTCCGTACCGGGCTTGCCGAGGGTCTCGCCGAGGATGGTGGCGGTGCCGCCGCTCGGGAAGAGGTAGCTCGAGGCGAGGTTCAGGAGGGTGGTCTTGCCCGCGCCGTTGGGTCCGAGGATGACCCAGCGCTCCCCCTCCTTCACCGACCAGGAGACCTGGTCCACCAGAGCCCGGCCCTCGCGGACCACGGATACGTCCTCCAGCTCCAGTACATCGCTCATGAGCGCGTTGTCTCCCATTGCAGTCTCGTCTGTTCGCCGCGTCCGTCATGCCTTCGCATAGTTCCTGCTCGGCACGGCCCCCAGGGAAAACCTACGCCACCGCCCCCGGGGTCCATTCCATCGGTCGGGCTTTTGGCGGCTTTGCGGGCTTCTAAGGTGGAGCGCATGCTCACTGAACCACGCTCCGGACGGCTCGCGGCCTGGGGAAATGCCCTTCTTGGTGGATTTGTCGCGCCCGATGACGCGGCCCTCGCGATTGTCGGCGAGGACACATCGCACCGCGTGGCGGGCCTTCCGGGCGAGGACGGGCCCGTCGGCCTGACGCTGGCGCTCGGCCGCCTGCGGACGCTCGGCGTCGGCGGCCTGCGCGTGGCACTGCCCGCGCCGGGCCATCCGCTGGGTCTCAGCGGGCCGCCGGAGTTCAACGCGCGGGCCCTGGAGGCCGAGGAGGCCGTGGTCTGTCACGGCTCCGCGCTCGGGCTCGTCCCGGAGGTGTACGAGGTCGGTCCCGAGGGCGACGTACATGTCCAGGTGACGTGGCACTGTCTGCCGGTGCGGGAGGCGCCGCCGGCGGATGTGCCCTCGCTCGGCGAGGCGGAGCGGGAGCTGGCGGAGGCGCTGCGGGACGCGACCGAGGTGCTGACGCGGCTCGACGTGGCCGGGTCCGGGCCGGTGTCCGAGGCGGCCGTGGACGCGTACCGGGCGCGGGCCGAGCGGGGGCGCGAGGCGCTGGCGCCGGGGTATCCGGGGCGGGCCGTGCGGGTGCTGGAGCTGGCGCAGCGGGTGGGGCTGCTGATCTCCGTGGCGTACGAGAGCGGGCACGGCGGCGCGGTGAGCGCGTCGGAGATGGGGGCACGGGCGCTCGCACTGCGCCCGGTGGAGCGGACGGCCCGGCGCGCGCAGGTGGCCGCGTACAACGCGTTCGTGGAGGAGCGGGAGCGGGGCTGAGGGCAGGGCCGGAAAAGAGGGAAGGCCCCCACGGACCGGGTCCGTGGGGGCCTTCCTGTGCCTCAGGGGCGACGAAACTCAGTTGTTCGCCGCGGTGTTGCCGAACGCCGGGTTCAGCAGACCGATGACGTTGATGGAGTTGCCGTCGACGTTCACCGGGACGTGGACCGGGACGCCCACGTTGTTGCCCGAGGCGACGCCCGGGGAGTTCGCGGCCACGCCGTCGGCTTCCGAGTCGGCGAAGGCGGCGCCGGCGGAGGCACCCGCGGCGAGACCGGCGACGGCGACGGCCAGGGCGGCCTTCTTGGCGATGTTCATGAGAAGCGTTCCTCCAGATATTGCGGTTCGACCCCAGCCGCGGGGTCGCACGCTGAGAAACGCGCGGGGCGCGCGTCAGACACGGGAGGAACCCCGGTTCCGCTCGATTGGATCAATAGGCCGACGATTCGACCAGTCGCGCTATCGAACAAGGGAGTTACCCGGGAAAGCGGACCGGCCCCACGGGGAGCACCCCGGGGGCCGGCGAACACTGAGCACGCGTCAGCCGTTGAAGCCGTCGTTCGCGAACGCCGGGTTGAGGGCGCCGATCACCGTGGCGGTGTTGCCCACGGCGTTCACCGGAACGTGGACCGGGGCCTGCACCAGGTTGCCCGAGCCGACGCCCGGGGACTTCACGGCGTGGCCGTGGGCCTGCGCGCCGTCGGTGGCGGAGGCGAGTCCGGCGCCGGCGGCAACAAGGCCACCGGCCACGAGGGTGACGGCCGCGGCCTTCTTCAGGTTCTTCACTTCTGGGTCCTCCTAGCGGTCGCCGCGACACGACCGCCGCAGCACGCATTGAAGAACGCGGCACCGCCCGAAGGGATACGCCATCCGAGGGACATCTACACGACGGTATGAATTCCAGAACGGAGTGCGACGCTCCGTTTTGCCGCCCCGCGGGTGCGCCCGCGCGTGCCCCTCAGCCCGCGATGCCGTGCCGCACGGCCCACAGAGCGGCCTGGGTCCGGTCCGACAGGTCGAGCTTCATCAGGATGTTCGAGACATGGGTCTTCACCGTCTTCTCGGAGAGGACGAGGGCGCGGGCGATCTCCCGGTTCGAGCGGCCGTCGGCGATCAGGCCGAGCACCTCGCGCTCGCGCTCCGTGAGGGAACCGCCTCTCCCCTGCCCGTTGTTGCCCTCGTCCTGGGCGAGCAGTGCGCCCGCCACCTCCGGCTGGAGCAGGATGTGGCCCGCGTGGACGGAACGGATGGCGCCGGCCAGCGCGTCCGGGTCCACGTCCTTGTAGACGTAACCGGCGGCCCCCGCGCGCAGGGCGGGCACGACGGTGCGCTGCTCGGTGAAGCTGGTGACGATCAACACCTTGGCGGGGTTGTCGAGTTCGCGGAGCCGGCGCAGCGCGTCGACCCCGTCCATGACCGGCATCTTGACGTCCATCAGGACGACGTCGGGCTTCAGCTCCTCGGCGCGGGCGACCCCCTCGGCGCCGTCCGCCGCCTCGCCGACGACCTCGATGTCGCCCTGCACCTCCAGGAAGGTGCGCAGGCCCCGGCGGACGACCTGGTGATCGTCGACCAGCAGTACCTTGATCGGGTCAGCCACCGGGGACCTCCATCTCGATCGTGGTGCCCTTGCCGGGCTCCGATTCCACTGTGAGGCTGCCGCCGACACCGCCGGACCGGTCCCGCATGGAGACGAGGCCCAGGTGGCGGCCCGCGCTGCGGATCGCCTTCGGGTCGAAGCCCACTCCGTCGTCGGTGACGCGCAGCACGGCGCCCTGGCCGTGCTTGTCGAGCGTGACCCGCACCTGCTCCGCCCCGGAGTGGCGCAGCGCGTTGTGCAGCGCCTCCTGGGCGACGCGCAACATCGCCTCCTCCTGGGACGCGGGCAGCGCCTTTGTGCCGCTGGTGGTGAACGTGACGTGCGCCGAGTGGGCGCGGTCGAGTACCTGGATCTGCGTACGGAGCGTGGCCACCAGGCCGTCGTCGTCGAGGGCTGCGGGGCGCAACTCGACCACGGCCGCGCGCAGTTCGTCGGCCGCCTCCGCGGCGAGCTCCGCCACGTGCGCCAACTCCCCCTTGGCGCGCGCCGGGTCACGGTCCATCAGCGTCGCGGCGGCCTGTGCGGTGAGGCGCAGCGAGAAGAGTTTCTGGCTCACCGCGTCGTGCAGTTCGTGGGCGAGGCGGGAGCGCTCCTCGGCGATGGTGAGCTCGCGGCTGCGCTCGTACAGGCGGGCGTTCGTGAGCGCGATGGCCGCGTGCTGGGCGAGGATCCCGAGCAGTTCCTCGTCGTCCTGCGTGAAGCCGCAACCGCCTTCGGGCTTGGGGCAGTTCTTGTTGGCGAGGAAGAGGGCGCCGATCGTCTCCTCGCCGTCCTTGATGGGCAGGCCCAGGAAGTCGGACATGTCCGGGTGGGCGGAGGGCCAGCCCTCGAACCGGGGGTCCTTGCGGACATCGGCGAGGCGCTCGGTCTTGGCGTCGTGCAGCATCGCGGCGAGGATGCCGTGCTGGCGCGGCAGCGGGCCGATGGCCTTCCACTGCGCGTCGCTGACGCCGTCGACGACGAACTGGGCGAAGCCCCCGTGGTCGTCGGGCACGCCGAGCGCCGCGTACTCGGCGTCGAGCAGCTCGCGGGCCGAGGCGACGATCGTCTTGAGGACGTCGCGCACCTCGAGGTGCCTGCTCATGGCGAGGAGCGCGGCGCTCACCGCCGCCAACCCCGTGCGTGGACCCTGACTCATGACCTCACCGTACCGGCGGGGTGTGACAGCCGGATCGGGCCGAAGGAGGCCGCCGCCTAGGTCGGTCGGCGTAGGGCGAAGGGCCCTGCGTTGTTGCTGCTCGCGCACGAGGCGCCGAGGGCGGCCGCGTTCCTACGTTGAAGGCACGACGCAGAACGGATGACGTACTCAAGGGGACGGTTGTCATGACGGTAGCGATCATCACGGGGGCTTCGCGGGGGTTCGGGAGGGCGCTCGCCACGGCTCTGGCCGAGCGGGGCTGGGATCTGGTGCTCGACGCGCGCTCCGCGGGGCCGCTGGAGGACGTGGCGGAGCGGCTGCGCAAGCACGGCGGGGCGGTGACGGTCGTGCCGGGCGATGTGTCCGAACCCGCACACCGGGTCGAACTGATCGCGGCGGCCTGGGAGTTGGGCGGGCTCGACCTGCTCGTGAACAACGCGAGCGTGCTCGGAGTGACGCCACTGCGACCGCTGGGCATGCACGACCTCGGCGCGTTCCGCGCGGCCCTGGAGGTCAATGTGGTGGCTCCGCTGGGCCTGCTCCAGGAGGCGCTTCCGCTGCTGCGCGAGTCGCCCGCCGGGACGGTGATCAACATGAGTTCCGACGCGGCCACGGAGGCGTACGGCACCTGGGGTGGCTACGGCTCCACGAAGGCCGCCCTCGATCAGCTCTCCGCCGTGCTCGGGGTGGAGGAGCCGGGCCTGCGTGTGTGGGCGGTCGATCCGGGCGGGATGCGGACGGACATGCTGGCGGCGGCGGAGCCGGACGAGGATCTGAGCGAGGTGCCGCGCCCCGAGGACGTGGTCCCCGCCTTTCTGAGCCTTCTGGACCGGCGTCCCGCGAGCGGGCGGTACTCGGCCCCGTCCCTCCTGGAGGCGTGATGGCACTGGCGCTGCGGGTGCCCGAGGAGCTGTCGGCGCGGGTCCCGGCCGAGCAGCGGGGGCCCGGCCGGGACAGATCGTCCGTACGTCTTCTGGTGTCGCGCGGCACGGAGGCCACCCATCACCGGTTCCCCGAGTTGCCGTCCGTGCTGCAGGCAGGGGATCTGCTCGTCGTCAACACGTCTCCTACGTTGGCGGCCGCCGTGGACGGAACGCTGGGGCACGCACGCGTGGTCGTGCATTTCTCGACGCGCGGCGACGACGGGCGCTGGGCGGTCGAGCTGCGGGAGCCGGACGAGCGGGGCACGACGCGGCCGCGCACCGGCGGGCCCGCGGGCACCGTGATCGCGCTCCCCGGCGGCGTACGCCTCACCCATGAGGAGCCTCTGGCGGCCGGGAGCGAGCGGCTGTGGTGGGTGCGGGCGACCGGGGACGTGCCGGCGCTGCTCGTCCGGCGCGGGCGGCCCATCCGCTACTCCTACACGGAGCGGGACCAGCCGCTGGCCGCCTACCAGACGGTGTTCGCGCTGCCGTACGCCGCCGGGGCGGGCAGTGCGGAGATGCCGAGTGCGGCGCGGCCCTTCACGGAGTCGATCGTGTCGCGGCTCGTGAGCCGCGGTGTGCAGTTCGCGCCGATCACGCTGCATACGGGGGTGGCGTCCACCGAGTCCCACGAGCCTCCTTATGCGGAGCGTTTCGAGGTGCCCGAGGCGTCGGCCCGTCTGATCAACGCCGCGAGGGCCGCCGGGCAGAACGTCATCGCCGTGGGGACAACCGCCGTGCGGGCCGTCGAGTCCGCCGTCGACGGCGACGGGGTCGTGCGCGCGGCGCGTGGCTGGACGGATCTCGTCGTGACGCCGGAGCGCGGCGTGCGGGTGGTGGACGGACTACTGACGGGGCTGCACGAGCCGGAGGCCTCCCACCTTCTGATGCTGGAGGCGGTGGCGGGGCGGGCCGCGGTGGACCGTGCGTATGAGGAGGCGCTACGGGGGCGCTACCTGTGGCACGAGTTCGGCGACGTGCACCTCATCCTCCCGGATGAGGGCCCTCACGCTGTGCGTTGCAGTGGCAACTGCCGGTGAATTCGGAAGGGGGCGCGTGTGACGCCGCGCATAGGGCCCACGTCACGTACGAAGGTCCGTAGTGGATGAGTAAGGGGGTTAAGCCCGTTGCTACACAGGGACAGGAAGTCGGACATCGACTTCTTGTCCCTTTTTGCGCCTCCCCGGCTCACTATCCGGCTTCGTAGGTCACACCTTTGCCTCGGCATTTTGCGGCCGCTAAGAATGGCCAACGTTGTTCGGCGCCACGGGCCTCTACCCGTGGCGTTCGTGTCCTAAACACGACCGTCCGGTCCCCGGCCTGCGAGCGACTTCCGTTCTTAGAGAGGTCCCCGTCTCATGTCCAAGCACAGCATTCCCGGCCATAGTCAGCTGACCCGTACCCACAAGTTCTCGTTCGCCGGTGTCGCCGCTCTCGGTGCCGCCGCCCTCGCGGTGACGCTGGTGCCGGGTCACGACACTCAGGCCTCGGCGAAGGACGAGACGGTCGCCGCCGCTCCGGTCGCGTTCACCACCGACGCCGGTGCGAAGCAGATCAAGGACGTCCACGCCAGCGTCACCGACCAGCAGGCCGCCGCCAGCGAGAAGGCCAAGCAGGCCGAGGCGAAGGCGAAGGCCCGCCAGGAGGCCGCGGCGAAGAAGAAGGCCGAGGCCGAGAAGAAGGCCCAGGCCGAGGCCAAGGCGAAGGCCGAGGAGCAGGCGAAGAAGGAGCGCGAGGCCAAGGAGGCCGCCGCGCGTGCCGCCGCCCGCAAGCCCGTCTACGCCAACAACCTGGACGGCTGGATCAAGAACGCCCTCGCGATCATGAAGGACAAGGGCATTCCGGGTTCGTACGAGGGCCTGCACCGCAACATCATGCGTGAGTCCGGCGGCAACCCGAACGCGCAGAACAACACGGACATCAACGCGGTGAACGGCACGCCGTCCAAGGGCCTGCTGCAGGTCATCCAGCCGACCTTCGACACCTACCACGTCGACGGCACCGCGAACAGCCTGACCGACCCGGTCGCCAACCTGGTGGCCGCGGCCAACTACGCGGCCCACACGTACGGCTCGATCGACAACGTGGACAGCGCGTACTGATCCTGTAGTCGGGACCTCCAGGTCCGGCACACGCTGAACCCCCATGGCACGAAGGGCGGCACCCACAGGGTGCCGCCCTTCGTGTGTCCGCAGGCGCGTCCGGAGGCGTGTCCGCGGTGGGTCGACTACTTGCGCATGACCTCGGGCTCGTGGCGGCGCAGCAGGCGCGCGACCATGACGCCGCAGAGGATGCCGAGCACGATCAGAACCGTGAGGTTCATGCCCCACTGGCCGACCGAGTGCTCCCACAGGGGATCCAGGTCGTTCGGCTTCTGCGGGTCCCACGGCGGCATCAGGTGGCCGAGGTCCAGGGTGGCGCCGGCGGCGCCGACCGCCCAGCGGGACGGCATCAGCCAGGCGAACTGTTCCAGGCCCACGGTTCCGTAGATCTGGAAGAGCACGCCGGTGAACACGACCTGGACGATCGCGAACATGACGAGCAGCGGCATCGTCTTCTCGGAGGTCTTCACCAGCGAGGAGATGACGAGCCCGAACATCATCGACGTGAAGCCGAGCGCGATGATCGAGATGCACAGCTCGGCGGCCGGCGGCAGCACCAGACCTTCCTTCGGAAGGTCACGTGTCGAGAAGCCGATCGCGCAGATGATGACGCCCTGGATGGCCGTGATGAAGCCGAGGACGATGACCTTGGACATCAGGTACGCGGAGCGGGACAGGCCGGTGGCCCGTTCTCGCTCGTAGATGACCCGCTCCTTGATCAGCTCACGGACCGAGTTGGCCGCCGCGGAGAAGCACATGCCGACCGCGATGATCAGCATGATCGTGCCGGCGTCGCCGTTGAACTTGGCCGGTGGCTTGGGCGGGCCCAGGCCGAAGTCGGCCGGGATGACCACCGAGACGATGCCGAGGACCGCGGGCAGGATCACCATCAGCCCCATGAAGCCCTTGTCCGAGGCGATCACCGAGCAGTAGCGCCGGATCAGCGTGATCAGCTGGGAGCCCCAGGGCTGCGTCTTGGGTGCCTTGATCGCGGCGGGCGGCGCCACCGGGTCCGACTGCGCGGCGACGGCGTCGATGTCGGCCGCGTACATCTGGTAGTGCTGCGAGCCCTTCCAGCGGCCCGCCCAGTCGTAGTCGCGGTAGTTCTCGAACGCCGAGAACACGTCGGCCCACGTCTTGTAGCCGAAGAAGTTGAGAGCCTCCTCCGGCGGGCCGAAGTAGGCGACGGCGCCGCCCGGCGCCATCACGAGCAGCTTGTCGCAGAGCGCCAGCTCGGCCACCGAGTGGGTGACGACGAGGACCGTGCGCCCGTCGTCGGACAGCCCGCGCAGGAGCTGCATGACGTCGCGGTCCATGCCCGGGTCGAGGCCGGAGGTCGGCTCGTCCAGGAAGATCAGCGACGGCTTGGTGAGCAGCTCCAGGGCCACCGACACGCGCTTGCGCTGGCCACCGGAGAGGGAGGTGACCTTCTTCTCCTTGTGGATGTCCAGCTTGAGCTCGCGCAGCACCTCGTCGATGCGCTGCTGGCGCTCCTGCTCGCTGGTGTCCGCGGGGAAGCGCAGCTTGGCGGCGTACTTGAGCGCCTTCTTGACGGTCAGTTCCTTGTGCAGGATGTCGTCCTGCGGGACCAGACCGATGCGCTGGCGCAGCTCGGCGAACTGCTTGTAGAGGTTCCGGTTGTCGTAGAGGACGTCGCCCTTGTTGGCGGGCCGGTAACCGGTGAGCGCCTTGAGCAGGGTGGACTTTCCGGAGCCCGAGGGGCCGATGACCGCGATGAGCGACTTCTCCGGGACGCCGAAGGAGACGTCCTTGAGGATGTCCTTGCCGCCGTCGACGGTGACCGTCAGGTGGCGCGCCGAGAAGGAGACGTCACCGGTGTCGACGAACTCCTCCAGGCGGTCGCCGACCAGGCGGAACGTCGAGTGTCCTACGCCGACGATGTCGTTCGGCCCGAGGAGGGTCGTGCCGCCCTTGGGGATCGGCTGGCCGTTGACGTACGTGCCGTTGTGCGAGCCCAGGTCGTGGATCTCGAAGCGGCCATCGGGCGACGCGTGGAACTCGGCGTGCAGCCGCGACACCTGGAGGTCGGAGACGACCAGCTCGTTCTCCAGGGAGCGGCCGATGCGCATGACGCGGCCGAGTGCCAGCTGGTGGAACGTGGTGGGGCTGCGGTCGCCGTACACGGGCGGGGCCCCCGCGACCCCGCCGGCGCCCTGCTGCTGCGGCACCTTCCGCGCCTGTGGCTGTGGCTGTGGCCACTGCTGCCCCGGCGCCTCGCGCTGTTGGGGCGCCTGTTGCGACGCCTGTTGGGACCAGCTCGGCTGCTGCTGGTGCTGGGGTGGCGGCTGTTGCGCGAGGCCGGCGGCCTGCTGCTGGGCCTGGTGCGGCGAGGCCACGGCGGCGGCGCGGGCGCTGCCCTGCGCGTTCAGGCAGGGGCCGTCGGTGGAGTTGCCCAGGTGCACGGACGAGCCGGGGCCGATCTCCATCTGGTGGATCCGCTGCCCCTGCACGAAGGTGCCGTTGGTCGAGCCGTGGTCCTCGATGACCCAACTGCGGCCGCCCCAGCTGATCGTGGCGTGACGCCAGGACACCCGGGCGTCGTCGAGCACGATGTCACCCTGCGGATCACGTCCGAGGGTGTACGGCCTGGACGCGTCGAGCGTCCAGGTCCTGCCATTCAATTCCAGTACGAGATCAGGCACTCCATGCCCCACTGAGTTGTCCCCCGAATTTTTCCCCCGACATGGGGAGTCTAGGGATGTCGAACATCGTGAGGAACTATTTCAGGAAGCACCGCGTGACCGAAAGGCGGGCCTTGCGCCGAGCCCCTTCGTACCTCCTGTACACCCCTTGGCACCCACCCCGTTGACGGTACGGATGCGGCCCCGGAGAGTGGTACGAGCCCACAACTCCAGGCGGATCATGCGCAATTGGGATCTCAGGGGTAGGGCCTGTGGTTTGGATCAGGCCGGATCGGGGGGTCCTTGATGGCCTTGGCGGAGAGTGGCCACGGCGCGAAGCGGCGCGCGCGCCTGCCCGTCGGCGATGTCCTGCTGTCCGCCGTGGCCTCGGTGAGCTGGGCGTTCATCGCCATGGCCGGAGTCGCGGCGCTCGGCCTGCACTTGCTGGACGCCGACACGGCCGCTTCACTCGGGCCGATGACGGCCGCGGTGGTGGCGCTCGGCGCGGGCGGGCGCGTGACGCCGTCCGGGGACGTCTCGGCCTTCGGACTCAAGGGCGCGCAGGCGGACACCTCGATCGACATCTGGCCGCTCGGCGTGGGCCTGGTGGGGGCGCTCGCGCTGAGCTGGTTCTTTCTACGCTCCTTGCGGGCGGCGGGAGTTGAGGTGTCGCCCAGGGAGCTCCTCGCGCGCGTGGGCGCCGTGGGGGCGCTCTTCGTGGCGATGATGGGCGGCCTCGCCTGGGCCGGTCACGACATCATCACGATCGACGGCTCGCAGTTGGGGCTCGACGACATCACGGGCGGCGAAAACGGGCTGCCGGAGGGCATCTCGGACAAACTGCCGGGCGGTATCGGCGGGTTGCTGCCCGACAAGGTCGGCGATCTGGTCGACGCGAAGGCCTCCGTCGGGTTCACCGTGGAAACGGTTCCTTCACTGCTCGGCGGCGCGGCGTTCGTGGTGGGCGTCCTGGTGATCGCCCTGCTCGCGTCCCGGCGCACTCCGCTGCCGCGCGCGCTCGCCCCGCTGCACCGGACCGTCCGCCCGGCCGCGTCGGCGCTCGTGGCGGTACTGCTGATGGCGGTCGTCGCGGGCCTGGCGGCGGCCGCGTACGCGATGATCGGCGACGACCATCCGAAGCGGATCGCGGGCGCCGCGCTGCTCGGGGCGCCCAACGGGGTGTGGCTCGGCATCCCCCTCGGCCTCTTCGTGCCCTGGGACGGCAAGGCGACGGGTGAGCTCGCGAAGCTGCTGCCGGATCCGCTGGACGAGCTGCTCGGGGCGTCGGCGAACGAGCCGGTGACGCTGGGGCGGCTCGCGGAACTCGACGGCAGGGTGTGGCTGTTGGGCGTCGGGGTGGCCGTGATGATGCTGCTCGCGGGGGTGCTGGCGGCGGTGCGAGCGCCCGTGACGGGGGGCGTCTGGGGGTTCGCGGGGCGGTGCGCGGTGCGGCTGGGGGGCGTGACGGCGCTCGCGCTGCCGCTCCTTGTGTGGCTCACCGATGTGTCGGCGGGGGCGTCGCTCTCGGTCCTCGGGGTCGACGCGTTCGGGGCGGGGGTGGAGTTGCACGGGCAGGTTGGGGTGGCGGTGCTGCTCGGTGCGGTGTGGGGGGCCGGGGCGGGGGTCGTTGGGGCGGTGTTGGCGTATGTGTGTGGGGCGGTTCGGGGCGTGCCGCCCTCGGGCGACGGGGCGGCGGGGCCGCCGGGGCCGAGCGGGCCGTATCAGCCGAGTCGGCCTTATCGGCCGGCCAATCCGGATACGAATCCGTATCTGCGGCCGTACGAACCGTGAGGGGCGGCCGGGGTTGCGGTCGCGGGGCTCTGCCCCGGACCCCGCTCCTCAATCGCCGGCGGGGCTTGAGGGGTGGGGCTTGATTGCGGTGGGCGTACAAAGGACCGATAACGTAGGGGGCATCATGAGCGCTTCGCAGCCCCAGCACACCGCTGATGCCCCTTCCGTGGACGTTCCGGTGGACGTCCCCACTGTTCTGGTCAAGATCTTCGGCAAGGACCGGCCCGGCATCACCGCCGGGCTTTTCGACACCCTCGCCGCCTACTCCGTGGATGTCGTCGACATCGAGCAGGTCGTCACGCGTGGCCGCATCGTCCTGTGCGCCCTGGTCACCCAGCCACCGGCCGGGCTCGAAGGCGACCTGCGGTCGACCGTCCACAGCTGGGCGGAGTCGATGAAGATGCAGGCGGAGATCATCTCCGGCATCGGCGACAACCGTCCGCGCGGCACGGGCCGCTCCCACGTCACCGTCCTCGGTCACCCGCTCACCGCCGAGTCGACCGCGTCGATAGCGGCCTCCATCACCGGCACCGGCGGCAACATCGACCGTATCTTCCGGCTCGCGAAGTACCCCGTGACGGCGGTCGAGTTCGCGGTGTCCGGTACCGCGACGGAGGAGCTGCGCACGGTCCTCGCCATAGAGGCCGCAAGGCTGGGCGTGGACGTGGCCGTCGTCTCGGCCGGGCTGCACCGGAGGGCGCAGCGGCTCGTCGTGATGGACGTCGACTCGACGCTCATCCAGGACGAGGTGATCGAGCTGTTCGCGGCGCACGCGGGCTGCGAGGACAAGGTCGCCGAGGTGACGGCGGCGGCGATGCGCGGCGAGCTCGACTTCGAGCAGTCGCTGCACGCGCGCGTGGCGCTGCTCGCGGGCCTCGACGCCTCGGTCGTGGAGAAGGTGCGCAGCGAGGTCCAGCTGACGTCGGGCGCGCGCACGCTGATCCGTACGCTCAAGCGTCTCGGTTACCAAGTGGGCGTGGTCTCCGGTGGGTTCACGCAGGTCACGGACGATCTGAAGGAGCGCCTCGGGCTGGACTTCGCGCAGGCGAACACCCTGGAGATCGTCGACGGCAAGCTGACCGGCAGGGTCACGGGCGAGATCGTGGACCGCGCGGGCAAGGCGCGCCTGCTGCGGCGGTTCGCCACCGAGGCGGGGGTGCCGCTCGAACAGACCGTGGCGATCGGCGACGGGGCGAACGACCTGGACATGCTGAACGCTGCGGGGCTCGGCGTCGCCTTCAACGCCAAGCCGGTCGTGCGCGAGGCCGCGCACACCGCGGTGAACGTGCCGTTCCTCGACACGGTGCTGTATCTGCTGGGCATCACGCGCGAAGAGGTCGAGGCCGCGGACGCGCAGGGCGCGTAGGACGTCATACGTACGCCGTGGGGCCCGGTACCGATCGTCGGTATCGGGCCCCACGGCGTACGTATGCGTATGACGGACGGACGGGCGGTGACGGTTACTCGCTCGGCGCCCAGTAGTCGGCGAGCGTGGCGGTGCCGGGCTCCAGGCTCTTCCACGGTCCGGTGAATGTGAGCACGGAGAACGCGGCGGTCGGGAAGCCCCGTCGGTTCAGCCGCTGCCGGGCGTCGCCCTCGGCGTCCGTGGCGAGGATCTCGGAGAGGGCCTGCACGCCGGGGTTGTGGCCGATCAGCACGGCGTTGTGCACGTCGTCGGGGGTCTCGTTCAGCACGGCGATCAGTTCGCCGGGCGACGCTTCGTAGATCCGCTCCTCGTACACGGTCTTCGGTCGCTCCGGCATCTCCTGCACGGCGAGCTTCCAGGTCTCTCGGGTACGCATGGCGGTCGAGCACAGGGCCAGGTCGAAGGAGATGCCTGCGTCGGCCAGCTTGCGGCCGGCGACGGGGGCGTCCCTGCGGCCCCGCTCGGCGAGCGGCCGCTCATGATCGGAGACCTGCGGCCAGTCCGCCTTGGCATGCCGGAAAAGGACAATCCTGCGGGGTTCTGCGACGCTCATGCATCCCAGCTTCGCATGAAACCCTCGGCCGGGCGCAGGGAGTTGGCGGGGTCGCCCGGCACGAGTGAACGACGCACGGATTCGCTAGCGGAGCACCAGGTCCTTGGCGCGCCCAAGTATGTGGACCAGGCTCGGTTCGCCCGCGACGGCCTGGGCGTCGGCCGGGTTGAGGATCAGCAGGAGCAGCGCCACGAAGGCCACGGCCGGGAGCACGATCGCCCACCACGGCAGCCGGATGTCGACGCGACCCGGGGCTGCCTCGCGGGGCCGGGAGTGCGTGGGGGCCGACATGGTGCCTCCGAGGTCCGTGTTCCGTATGCGCTTCGTCCGGTGTGCCGACGATCTCGGCGACACTTCGAAGGTACGGAACCGGGGACCTCGGGCCCATCCGGTGATCCACCCACTTCACCCTGACACTGTCCCCCTAGGGGATGGTGGGGAAAGCCCCACCATGGCGTCAGGGCGCTGCGATGGACGCGATGATGCCGACGACGACCGTGATGGCCAGCATCGTGCCGAGCACGAGCAGCAGCTTCTTCTGGCCGTTCTGGGGATTCGGCTCGAGCACAGGCGACATGCGCCAAGTGTCGCACCTGTCCCCGCCGCTCAGGATGCCGGGGCCGCCTTGGGCCTGTCGTTCGGATCAGGCCTGGCCCGCCTCGTCCTCGACGGTGCGGCGACGGCCCGCGAAGACGCCGACCACGATCTGCGGCACCATCAGCGCGGCCATGAGCGCGATCGGTGCGCCCCAGCCCCCGCTGTGCTGGTAGAGGACGCCGACGAGCAGCGGTCCGGGGATCGAGATCAGGTAGCCGGTGGACTGCGCGAAGGCTGACAGCTTGGCGACACCCGCGCCCGTGCGGGCGCGCATTCCGACCATGGTGAGCGCCAGCGGGAAGGCACAGTTGGAGATGCCGAGCAGCACCGCCCACACCCAGGCGCCGGAGGCCGGGGCGAAGTACAGGCCCGCGTAACCGGCGAGACCGCAGATGCCGAGGGCGATCACCATCGGCCCCTGGCTGGGCAGCCGGGCGGCCATCCTCGGGATGACGAAGCCGAGCGGGATACCCATCGCCATGGTGACGGCGAGCAGCAGACCCGCGGTCGAGGCGGAGACCCCCGAGTCGCGGAAGATCTGCGCCATCCACCCCATCGTGATGTACGCGGCCGTGGCCTGGAGCCCGAAGAAGACGGCGAGCGCCCAGGCGGTACGGCTGCGGGCGATGCGCAGACCGCTGCCTTCGGAGGCCGCCACGGACTCGGCGGCGGGCGAGGCGGCTGCCGCCAGGGTGGCCGTGTCCTTCTTGCCCACGAGCGGCAGCCAGGCCAGGGCCGCCGCGACGGCGAGCACCGTCCACACCGCGAGCCCGGCCTGCCAGCTCCCGCCGAGTGCCGAGGTCACCGGCACCGTCGCGGCGGCCGCGGTGGAGGTGCCGAGCGCGAGGGCCATCGAGTACAGGCCGGTCATGGTGCCGACCTTGTCGGGGAACCAGCGCTTGACGATGACCGGCATCAGCACGTTGCTGACGGCGATGCCCATCAGGGCGAGCGCGCTGGCCACGAGGAAGCCCGGAGTGCCGCCGGTGAACGGGCGGATGACGAGGCCCGCGGCGATGGCGAACATGCCGGCGCAGACGACGGCGCTCGGGCCGAAGCGCTTGGCGAGCCGGGGTGCCATCACGCCGAAGACGGCGAAGCAGAGCGGCGGTACGGAGGTGAGGAGACCGGCGACGCTGCCGCTCATCCCGAGCCCGTCGCGGACCTCTTCGAGGAGGGCGCCGAGGCTGGTGATGGCGGGCCGCAGGTTCACCGCGGCGAGCACGATGCCAACCATGACCAGCCGGACCACCCACGCGCGCGGGGCGGGGTTCTCGGTCCGCAGGGGGGTCTCGGGGTCGGCGCTCGGTGGTGCCATCGTCGGGGTTTCCTCACTAGCCATGAGGCCATCTTAGAATCATGGGATGATTGGTTGTCCAATCGATTCGCTACGGTACGACACCGCCCGCACGACTCCGCACGAAGGAATGTCATGCCGCTGACCTCGCCCCAGCGCTCGGCCCTGTCCGAGCAGGTCATCTCCGCCCTGCGCGCCCAGATCTCCGCGGGCGAGTGGCCGGTGGGCTCCCGCATCCCGACGGAGCCCGAGCTCGTGGAACAGCTGGGTGTGGCCAGGAACACGGTGCGGGAGGCGGTGCGCGCCCTGGCGCACAACGGCCTGTTGGACATCCGGCAGGGCTCGGGCACGTACGTCGTGGCGACGAGTGAGCTGGCGGGCGTCATGCAGCGGCGGTTCGCCGAGGCCGCCCCGCAGGACATCGCCGAGCTGCGCGCCACGCTGGAGTCGAGCGCGGCGAAGTTCGCGGCGGAGCGGCGCACCGAGCGCGACCTGAAGCAGCTCGACGCGCTGCTCGTGCGGCGCGAGGAGGCCTGGTCGTCCGGGGACACGGAGGCGTTCGTGTCGGCGGACGCGACGTTCCACCTGGCCGTGGTGGCCGCGTCCCACAACGAGGTGCTGACGGCGATGTACGCGGACCTCGGCGAGGTCATGCGGGACTGGCTGCGCGAGGACGTCGGCGAGCGGCTCACCGCGGAGAACCACATGGACCACACCACGCTCGTCGACGCGATCCGGGTGGGCGATGCCGAGGCCGCGGCCAAGGAAGCCGCGCGCTATCCGTTCGACTGCCGCCCCGGTCGGCTCACTTCGCGGGCTTGTGGTGACTGACCCACGCGGTCCGCACGTTCTTCCAGCACCGGCCGTCCATCCGTAGCGTCCCGGCCGGGAAGACCGCCTTCGGGCGGGAGTCCGTGTCGATGTCCCACCACTTCGCGCACTCGATGTGCAGGGCGACGCGGTCGATCGTCGGGTACGGGTTGTGGCAGATCGCGCTCACGAGATCCCGGTCGATGTCGATCCGGCACGCGGCGCCGGAAAGCTCCCGCTTCTTGTCGGCCACGCGCGCGTGGCCGCCCTTTTCGGCTGTCGCCCCCTGCGCCGGCGCGCACGCGGCGACGTACGGCAGCGAGAGCAACAGGACGACGACGGCGGCGGTGAAACGGGGGTGCAGACGCACGTAGGGACCTCCTCGCACCAGCGTGCGTGGAGGTCCCTACGGCCCGCCCGGCCGGTGGGCCGAACGAGTGAGCCAGGAGCTGTCAGGCGCCGATGGCGTGCAGACCGCCGTCGACGTGCACGATCTCGCCCGTCGTCTTCGGGAACCAGTCCGAGAGCAGCGCGACGATGGCCTTGCCGGCGGGCTCCGGGTCGTCCAGCTTCCACTCCAGCGGGGAGCGCGAGTCCCACACGGCGGCCAGGTCGCTGAAGCCGGGGATGGACTTGGCGGCCATGGAGCCGAGCGGGCCCGCCGAGACCAGGTTGCTGCGGACGTCGTGCTCGCCCAGGTAACGCGCCATGTAGCGGTTCGTCGCCTCCAGGGCGGCCTTGGCCGGGCCCATCCAGTCGTACTGCGGCCAGGCGAACTGCGCGTCGAAGGTCAGACCCACGACGGAACCGCCCTCGGTCATCAGCGGCAGCAGCGCCATCGTCAGCGACTTCAGCGAGAAGGCGGAGACGTGCATGGCCGTGGAGACGGACTCGAACGGCGTGTTCAGGAAGTTCCCGCCGAGGGCGTCCTGCGGCGCGAAGCCGATGGAGTGCACGACACCGTCGAGCCGGTCACCGAGCTGCTCACGGACCTGGCCCTCAAGGCGGGCGAGGTGCTCGTCGTTGGAGACGTCGAGCTCAAGGACCTTGACCTTCTCCGGGTGGGGCAGCTTCTTGGCGATGCGCTCGGTGAGCGTCGGCCGCGGCCAGGCGGTGAGGATGATCTCCGCACCCTGCTCCTGGGCCAGCTTCGCGGTGTGGAAGGCGATGGAGGACTCCATCAGCACACCGGTGATGAGGATCTTCTTGCCCTCGAGGATTCCAGCCGTGTTCGTCATCGTGTTCAGTGACCCATTCCCAGTCCGCCGTCAACCGGGATGACGGCTCCAGTGATGTACGCGGCGTCGTCGGAGGTCAGGAACTTCACCACTCCGGCGATCTCCTCGACCTGCGCGTACCGGCCGAGCGGCACCTGCGACACGATGCCCTTGCGCTGCTCGTCGGTGAGCGCCTGGGTCATGTCGGTGTCCACGAAACCGGGGGCGACGACGTTGAAGGTGATGTTGCGCGAACCGAGCTCACGGGCGAGCGAGCGCGCGAAACCGACCAGACCCGCCTTCGAAGCGGCGTAGTTCGCCTGCCCCGCCGAGCCGAGCAGGCCGACGACGGAGGAGATCAGCACGACGCGGCCCTTCTTGGCGCGCAGCATGCCGCGGTTGGCGCGCTTCACGACACGGAAGGTGCCGGTGAGGTTGGTGTCGAGGACGGACGTGAAGTCCTCCTCGGACATCCGCATGAGGAGCTGGTCCTTCGTGACGCCCGCGTTGGCGACGAGGACCTCGACGTTGCCGTGCTTCTCCTCGATCTCCTTGTAGGCGGCGTCCACCTGCTGGGAGTCCGTGATGTCGCAGTGGACGCCGAGGGCGCCGGCGTCGACGAGCTCCTTGGGGGGCTCTCCGGAGCGGTAGGTGAAGGCCACCTTGTCGCCCTGCTCCAGGAAGGCGCGGGCGATGGCGAGGCCGATGCCCCGGTTTCCCCCGGTGACGAGAACCGAGCGGCTCAACGGATCACCCTTTCGTTCGGCGGTCAGGTACGTCCTGAACCTATCCGGCCGCGGCACCGGGTGCCGAATCCGGGGACGACAGGGCGAAGGGGTGCTGTCTGTGGGGTTCTCACAGACAGCACGTGTCGTGGTTCACTCACACGCACTGTGCCGCCCGTGCTGTGACAGAAGACGCGCCAGGAAGACTCGACAGAAGGGGAAGCCGCCCATGGCCCATGAGATCGATCAGTCGTTCCTCGCACTGCCCTTGAGGGCACTCGCCGACGCCGCTCTCGCGCGCGCACGCGCGTTGGGAGCCGAGCACGCGGACTTCCGTCTGGAACGGATCCGCGGCGCTTCCGTGCGGCTACGGGACGCCAGGCCGTCGGGGTCCTCCGACAGCACGGACCTGGGGTATGCGGTCCGTGTGGTGCACGGCGGGACCTGGGGGTTCGCCTCCGGTGTCGATCTGACGATGGACGGCGCGGCGCGGGTGGCCTCGCAGGCCGTCGCGATGGCGAAGCTGAGCGCGCAGGTGATCAAGGCGGCGGGGTCCGACGAGCGGGTGGAGCTGGTGTCCGAGCCCGTGCACGCCGACAAGACCTGGGTCTCCTCGTACGAGATCGATCCCTTCACCGTGCCGGAGGAGGAGCGGGCCGGACTGCTCGCCGACTGGAGCGCGCGGCTGCTCTCGGCGGACGGGGTGTCCCACGTGGACGCCTCGCTGTACTGCGTCCATGAGAACAAGTTCTACGCGGACACGGCGGGGACCGTCACGACCCAGCAGCGCGTGCGGCTGCACCCGGAGCTGACCGCGGTCGCCGTGGACGACTCCAGCGGCGAGTTCGACTCCATGCGCACCGTCGCGCCGCCAGTGGGGCGCGGCTGGGAGTACCTCACGGGGACCGGCTGGGACTGGGGCCGGGAGCTCGCCGAGATCCCCGAGCTGCTCGCCGAGAAGATGCGCGCACCGAGCGTCAGGGCGGGCGCGTACGACCTGGTCGTGGACCCGTCCAACCTCTGGCTGACCATCCACGAGTCGATCGGGCACGCGACCGAGCTGGACCGTGCGCTCGGCTACGAAGCGGCGTACGCGGGCACTTCCTTCGCCACCTTCGACCAGTTGGGGAAGCTCAAGTACGGCTCCGAGCTCATGAACGTGACCGGCGACCGGACGGCCGAGCACGGGCTCGCCACCATCGGGTACGACGACGAGGGTGTGGCCGGGCAGTCCTGGGACCTGGTGAAGGACGGGATCCTCGCCGGCTATCAACTCGACCGGCGCATCGCCAAGTTGACCGGCTTCGAGCGTTCCAACGGCTGCGCGTACGCGGACTCCCCCGAGCACGTGCCCGTGCAGCGGATGGCGAATGTGTCGCTGCAACCGGATCCGGGCGGGCTCGCGACGGAGGACCTGATCTCGGGGGTGGAGCGCGGCCTCTACCTGGTGGGTGACCGGTCGTGGTCCATCGACATGCAGCGCTACAACTTCCAGTTCACGGCGCAGCGCGCGTACGCGATCCGGGGCGGGAAGCTCGCCGGGCAGGTGCGGGACTTCGCGTACCAGGCGACGACGACCGACTTCTGGGGTTCCATGGCGGCGGTCGGCGGCCCGCAGACGTACGTCCTCGGCGGCGCCTTCAACTGCGGCAAGGCCCAGCCGGGCCAGGTCGCCTCCGTTTCGCACGGCTGCCCGAGCGCGCTCTTCAAGGGCGTCAACATCCTCAATACGACGCAGGAGGCCGGTCGATGAGCCCGCGTAGCAGCAAGCCGTACGAGATCGTCGAGCGCGCACTCGAACTGTCGCGGGCCGACGGCTGTGTGGTCATCGCCGACGAGACGTCCACCGCCAATCTGCGCTGGGCGGGCAACGCGCTCACCACGAACGGCGTCACGCGCGGGCGCACGCTCACCGTCGTCGCGACGGTCGACGGCAAGGAGGGCACGGCGTCCGGTGTCGTGTCCCGGTCGGCGGTGACCGCGGACGACCTGGAGCCGCTGGTCCGCGCCGCCGAGGAGGCCGCCGCCAAGGCCGGGCCCGCCGAGGACGCGCAGCCGCTGGTCGGCGACGTGGCGCACTCCCCCGGCTTCACGGACGCGCCCGCCGAGACCTCGTCCGCCGTCTTCGTGGACTTCGCGCCGGCGCTCGGCGAGGCGTTCGCGCGGGCCAGGGCGGGCGGCCGCGAGCTGTACGGGTTCGCCAACCACGAGCTGACCAGCAGCTACCTCGGTACGTCGGCGGGGCTGCGGCTGCGTCACGACCAGCCGAACGGGACCCTTGAGCTGAACGCCAAGTCGCACGGACGCAAGCGGTCCGCGTGGGCGGGGCGCTCCACGCGGGACTTCAAGGACGTCGATCCGGCGGCGATGGACGCGGAGCTCGCCACCCGGCTCAGGTGGGCCGAGCGGCGTATCGACCTGCCGGCAGGCCGCTACGAGACGCTGCTGCCGCCGACCGCAGTGGCGGACCTGCTGATCTACCAGATGTGGTCGGCGGGGGCGCGGGACGCGACCGAGGGCCGCACCGTGTTCTCCAAGCCTGGCGGCGGTACACGGCTGGGCGAGCGGCTCAGCGAGCTGCCGCTGACCCTGCGCAGCGATCCGCACGAGCCGGGGCTCGAATCGGCGCCGTTCGTCCTCGCGCACGCCTCCAGTGACGCGTCGTCGGTGTTCGACAACGGGCTGCCGGTCGGCGCCACGGACTGGATCTCCGAGGGCGAGCTCAAGCACCTCACGACGACCCGGCACAGCGCCGCGCTCACCGGGCAGCCCGTCGCCCCGGCGATCGACAACCTGATCCTCGACGGCGGCGGCACGAAGTCCCTCGACGAGATGGTCGCGGGCACCGGTCGCGGGCTGCTGCTCACCTGCCTCTGGTACATCCGGGAGGTCGACCCGGCGACGCTGCTGCTCACAGGGCTCACCCGCGACGGCGTGTACCTCGTGGAGAACGGCGAGGTCGTGGGCGAAGTGAACAACTTCCGGTTCAACGAGTCGCCGGTCGGCCTGCTCGGCCGGGCCACGGAGGCGGGGCGGACGGAGAAGACGCTGCCGAGGGAGTGGGGCGACTGGTTCACTCGGGCCGCGATGCCCGCGCTGCGGGTGCCGGACTTCAACATGAGCTCGGTCAGCCAGGGCGTCTGAGGCCCACGCAGAACAACTCGGTACGGCGATGTCGGTGGCCGCCCATAGACTGGCAGGGTTCCAGCAGACCTCTGTTCCACCTGTTCGAGGAGACCCAGAACCGTGACCGACATCGTCGACGAGCTGAAGTGGCGTGGCCTGTGGGCCCAGTCCACTGACGAGGACGCACTGCGCAAGGCGCTCGCGGACGGTCCGGTCACGTTCTATTGCGGCTTCGACCCGACCGCGGCCTCCCTGCACGTCGGGCACCTGGTGCAGGTCCTCACCATGCGCCGGCTCCAGCAGGCGGGCCTGCGCCCGCTCGCCCTGGTCGGCGGGGCCACGGGCCAGATCGGCGACCCGCGCCCGACGGCGGAGCGCACGCTGAACGATCCGGAGACGATCGCGCTCTGGGTCTCCCGGCTGCGCTCGCAGATCGAGCCGTTCCTCGACTTCGAGGGTGAGAACGCGGCGACGATGGTGAACAACCTGGACTGGACCGCCGGGATGTCCGCGATCGAGTTCCTGCGCGACATCGGCAAGCACTTCCGGGTCAACAAGATGCTGACGAAGGACTCCGTGGCCCGCCGCCTGGAGTCCCAAGAGGGCATCAGCTACACGGAGTTCAGTTACCAGCTCCTCCAGGGCATGGACTTCCTGGAGCTGTACCGCCGCTACGGGTGCACGCTCCAGCAGGGCGGCTCCGACCAGTGGGGCAACCTCACGGCGGGGCTCGACCTGATCCACCGCCTGGAGCCGGACGCGGTGGCGCACTGCCTCGCGACGCCGCTGATGGTGAAGGCGGACGGCACCAAGTTCGGCAAGTCCGAGGGCGGTGCCATCTGGCTCGACCCGCAGATGACGACACCGTACGCGTTCTACCAGTTCTGGCTGAACACGGACGACCGGGACATCTCGAAGTACATGCGCATCCTGTCCTTCAAGTCCCCTGCGGAGCTGGAGGAGTTGGAGCGGCAGACGGAGGAGCGGCCGCAGGCCCGTGCCGCGCAGCGCGCGCTGGCCGAGGAGCTGACGACGCTGGTGCACGGCGCCGACCAGACGGCCGCCGTGATCTCCGCGTCGAAGGCGCTGTTCGGTCAGGGCGACGGAAACCTGGCGGACCTGGACGAGGCGACGCTCGCCGCGGCGCTCTCCGAGCTGCCGAAGGCCGAGGTCGCCGAGCTCGGCCCGGTCGTCGACCTGTTCGCCGAGGTCGGCCTCGTCGCCAGCAAGTCGGCCGCGCGCCGCACCGTGAAGGAGGGCGGCGCGTACGTGAACAACGTCAAGGTCGCCGCCGAGGACTTCGTGCCGGGCGCGGACGAGCTGCTGCACGGGCGGTGGCTGGTGCTGCGGCGCGGCAAGAAGAACCTGGCAGCCGTGGAGGTCAAGGGCGCGTAGGGCCCGTCGTTCGGTTCAGGCCCGAGCACGATGTGCGAGTGTCCCGCACCCTTTCCGGGGTGCGGGACACTCGCACATCGTCTAGGCCTTGCTCTTGTTTCCGCGCAGCGCCACCCACACCCGGTCGCCCACGCCGACCACGACCACCGCTCCGATCAGTTGCAGCAGGTGGCGGATCCAGTCGATGCCCTTGGTGTCGTTGACGCCCAGCCCCGTGGCCGCCCAGTTGCCCAGGACGCTGCCGATGATGCCGAAGACCACTGTCAGCCACAGCGGGATCTGCTGCTTGCCGGGCAGGATCGCCTTCGCGATCAGGCCAAGCACCAAGCCCACGATGATCGCCCACAACCAGCTCATGTCGTCGCCTCCTCGCGCGGTGCGGGACGCCGAACGGTCACCCCGCGCGATCAGTCTCACCGCGTACGCCATACGGCGCATGTCGGACGGCTCCGTACGTGGTATGTCGCAGGCAGCTCTCCCGGGGCGGGCCCGCCCCCGGTCTCGTAGGCGACGCATACCGGGCGTACCGTGGACGCAGTCCGGTCCGGGGAGAGTCCGGCGAGCTGGCGGGTGGTGGAGCGTGATGCGGAAGCGCAAGGACAACGGCGGAGCAGAGGTTTTCCGGATCACGGGAGCCCGGCAAGGGCTGGCCGACGATGTCCGCGGCCGACAGCGTCGCTACATCATCTCGATGTCCGTCCGCACCGTTTCCGTGATTCTCACCGCAGTGCTGTGGAACGTGGAACGGCACGTCGCCATCGTGACGCTGGTGCTCGGCGTACTCCTGCCCTACGTCGCCGTGGTCTTCGCCAACGCGGGCCGGGAGAACGCCCCCGGGCTTCCGTCGACCTTCGTGCCCGCGCCCTCGCGCCCCATGATCTCGCCGGTGCCGTCCGCCGATCCCACGGAATCCGCCCCGGAAGACCGGGCCTGAGCGCGGGTTCACGCCGGCGCACAATCGGTCGACAAAGCTCAAGAAAAGCTCAGATCAATCATGTTGTTCCGGTGCCGGGCGGCGGGTCCCGCGTGACATACTGCGTGAGCGCTCCGCATCCCCCGTCGGAGCGACGGACCGACGCCGGGCAGCTCCCCCCGTGGCTGCTCGGCGTCGCCATTTCCGGGGCGTTTAAGGTTGACGCGTGAACCTCGCGAACCTCTCCGGACCGTCACCCGAAACTCCCCAGTGCTCGGCCAAGGGCTGTCGCGCCGACGCGGTGTGGGTGCTCGCGTGGAACAACCCGAAGCTGCACACTCCGGAGCGCCGCAAGACGTGGCTGGCGTGCGACGAGCACCGCGAGCACCTGGCCAAGTTCCTTGGCGTACGCGGCTTCCTGAAGGATGTCGTGGCGCTGGCGGAGTGGGACGACCCCGAGGCCTCCGAGGGCTGAGGCCTCAGCCGCCGATCGCCGACATCGGGCGGTCCGGCTGCAGGAACGACGGGTCGTCGAGCCCCGAGCCCGCCTTCTTGCCCCACATGGCGCGCTTCCATATGGCGGCCAGCTCCTCGTCCGGCATGTCGGAGCGCAGGGCCGCCCGCAGATCCGTCTCCTCCGTGGCGAACAAGCAGGTGCGGACCTGGCCGTCCGCCGTGAGCCGCGTGCGGTCGCAGGCCGAGCAGAACGGGCGGGTCACCGAGGCGATGACGCCCACCCGGTGCGGCCCTCCGTCCACGATCCACCGCTCGGCAGGCGCGGAGCCCCGCTCGCCGGCCTCTTCCTCGGTGAGCTCGAAGCGCGTACGCAGCGAGGCGAGGATGTCGCCCGCGGTGATCATGCCCTCGCGCTTCCAGCCGTGCTGGGCGTCGAGCGGCATCTGCTCGATGAAGCGCAACTCGTAGTCGTGCTCGACCGCCCAGGCGAGGAGGTCGGGGGCCTCGTCCTCGTTCAGCCCCGGCATCAGGACCGAGTTGACCTTCACCGGCGTCAGGCCCGCGTCGCTCGCCGCTTCGAGGCCCTCGATGACGTCCTTGTGCCGGCTGCGGCGGGTGAGGGTCTTGAAGACATCGGGGCGGAGCGTGTCCAGTGAGACGTTGACCCGGTCGAGGCCCGCCTCCTTGAGCGCCTGCGCCGTGCGCTTCAACCCGATCCCGTTCGTCGTCAGGGACATCTTCGGGCGGTTCTCAAGGGCCGCGACCCGCTCGACGATGCCGACCAGACCGGGCCTGAGCAGGGGCTCGCCGCCGGTGAAACGGACGTCGGTGATGCCGAGGTCGGTGACCGCGATGCGGATGAGGCGGACGATCTCGTCGTCGTCGAGCAGATCGGGCTTGGCCAGCCACTGCAGGCCCTCTTCGGGCATGCAGTACGTACACCGCAGATTGCACCTGTCGGTCAGCGAGACCCGCAGGTCGGTTGCCACTCGGCCGAAAGTGTCGATGAGCACGTGGGCCCCCTCCCTCAGCGTGTTCTTGCGTACTGATCCCGAGCCTACGTGACGGCGCTGACAGCGGCAGGCCTGCGAACAGACGAGTGTGCCGTGCCCCGCCTCGTAGATCCCTACGAGGCGGGGCACGGCACACGGGGACGGAGCAGGTCAGTGGGCTCCGGTGCCCGTCAGGGAGCGGACCTCGAGCTCGGCGTACTTGCCCTTGTCGGCCTTCTCCTTGGCGACGTAGGTGCCGATGATGCCCAGCAGGAAGCCGACCGGGATCGAGATGATGCCCGGGTTCTCCAGCGGGAACCAGTGGAAGTCGACGCCCTTGAACATGGAGGTCTTCTCGTTGCCCGAGACGACGGGCGAGAAGAAGACGAGGAAGACCGCCGTGAACAGGCCGCCGTAGATCGACCAGAGCGCGCCGTTGGTGTTGAACCGCTTCCAGAAGAGGGAGTACAGGAGCGTCGGCAGGTTCGCGGAGGCCGCGACCGCGAAGGCCAGGGCGACGAGGCCCGCCACGTTCAGGTCGCGGGCGAGCGCGCCGAGGGCGATCGAGACGATGCCGATGAAGACGGTGGCCCAGCGGGCCGCCTTCATCTCCTGCTTCTCGGACGCCTGCCCCCTCTTGATGACGTTCGCGTAGATGTCGTGCGCGAACGAGGAGGACGAGGCGAGGGTCAGGCCCGCGACGACCGCGAGGATCGTGGCGAAGGCGACCGCGGAGATGGAGGCGAGCAGGATCGCGCCCCAGCTGGAGTCGACGCCGCCCAAATGGAGCGCCAGCAGGGGTGCCGCCGTATTGCCCGCCGGGTTGGAGGCGATGATCTCGTCCGGCTTGATGAGCGCGGCCGCGCCGAAGCCGAGCGCGATCGTCATCAGGTAGAAGGCGCCGATGATGCCGATGGCCCAGTTGACGGACTTACGGGCGGCCTTGGCGGTGGGCACCGTGTAGAAGCGGATCAGGATGTGCGGCAGGCCCGCCGTGCCGAGCACGAGCGCGATGCCGAGCGAGATGAAGTCGATCTTCGACGTCGAGGTGAGGCCGTACTTCAGTCCGGGCTCCAGGAACGCCGAACCCTTGCCGCTGTTCTCGGCCGCCGTGCCCAGCAGGTCCGAGATGTTGAAGTTGAACTTCAGCAGGACGAGGAAGGTCAGCAGGATCGTGCCCGCGATGAGGAGCACCGCCTTGACCATCTGCACCCAGGTGGTGCCCTTCATGCCGCCGATGGTGACGTACACGATCATCAGGACGCCGACGAGCGCGACGATGAGGATCTTGCCCGCGTCCGTGGTGATGCCGAGCAGCAGCGAGACGAGGACGCCCGCGCCCGCCATCTGCGCGAGCAGGTAGAAGATCGAGACGACGATCGTCGAGACACCGGCCGCCGTGCGCACAGGGCGCTGGCGCATCCGGTAGGCGAGGACGTCGCCCATCGTGTAGCGGCCGGAGTTGCGCAGCGGTTCGGCGACGAGGAGCAGGGCGACGAGCCAGGCGACCAGGAAGCCGATCGAGTAGAGGAAGCCGTCGTAGCCGAAGAGGGCGATGGCGCCGGCGATGCCGAGGAAGGACGCGGCGGACATGTAGTCGCCGGAGACCGCGAGACCGTTCTGGAAGGCGGTGAACTGGCGGCCGCCCGCGTAGAAGTCGGACGCGCTCTTGGTCTGGCGGCCCGCCCAGACGGTGATGACGAGGGTCGCGAGGACGAACACCGCGAACAGGCTGATGATCAGCGGCCGGTGCTCGCTCGCCTCGGCGGCCAGGGTCACCTGTTGTGACATGTGGGGGTTCACGCGCCGCCCTCCAGACGGGACTTGATGGCCTCGGCCTTCGGGTCGAGCTTGGTGGCGGCGTGCCGCGAGTACCACCAGGCGATGAGGAACGTGGTCAGGAACTGGGCGAGCCCGAGGACGAGGGCGACGTTGATGTTGCCGAACAACTTGGTGCCCATGAAGTCGCCCGCGTAGCTCGACAGCAGCACGTACACGAGGTACCACGCGATGAACGCGATGGTCAGCGGGAAGGCGAACGAGCGGTGCGCGCGGCGCAGTTCACCGAACTCCGCGCCTTCCTGCACCTCGATGAAATTCTCGGTGGAGGGCAGCGCGGGCCCGTCGTGCGGGCTGCCCTGCTGCGGTGGTGGTGCGTCGGTGGCCACGGACTCTCCTCATGATGGGGTGCTGCTGTATCTCACCTCGGCGTGATCTGGATCACGCGGGCCGGGTCGCGATGGTAGAGCGCCCCGCCCCCTTGCACAACGGCACGGGAGCACGAGCGTGGTGGTTCAACTCGCCTTGATTCTTTCGGGATTCATTGATGAACCGCGCTGGCCAGGGATACGTTCACACCGCACTACGCGTCATGTACCTGCCCAGGACGCACTCGTGTACCGGGCATTTCCATAAACGACGGATGATGTGGAGACCCCATGGCTCATCTGCCTGGCAGACGCCGGCTGGCCCTCGCCCTGCCGATCGGCATCGCGCTGACAGCCTCCTTCGGCTTCCTGCCGACGGCGGTCGCGGCACCCGACTCCCACGCGGTAACGGCCGGTTCGAGCAGCTCGGCCTCCTCACTCACGTACGTGGTGAACACGCGCGGCACCGATGCCCGCACGATCTCCTCAGTGGGCAAGGCGATATCCGCGGCGGACGGCTCCATAGTCGCGACGTACGCGAAGATCGGCGTCTTCGTCGTGCAGTCCTCGAACGCCGACTTCGGCAAGCGAATACGCGCGGCGAAGGGAGTGGCCACGGCGGGCGCGACCCGCACAGCGCCGCTCAGCCCGGCCGGCACCACCGAAGAGGGCGCCGTCCAGAAGCTGTCGAAGACGGACGCCAAGTCCGTTGCCGCGCAGGCCACTTCCGCGCAGGAGCCGCTCGAGGCCGACCAGTGGGACCTGCGGGCGATGGGCGCCGACAAGGCCGCGAAGATCAACCCGGGCAGTAAGAGGGTCACGGTCGGCGTCATCGACACCGGCGTGGACGACACCCACCCCGACCTCGCCCCGAACTTCTCCGCGTCGCAGTCCGCGAACTGTGTCGGCGGCAAGGCGGACACCTCGCCGGGCGCCTGGCGGCCCGCGAACCCGGACCACTACCACGGCACGCACGTCGCAGGTGAGATCGCCGCCGCACGCAACGGGATCGGCGTCGCCGGTGTCGCGCCCGGCGTCAAGGTCGCGGGCATCAAGGTGGCCGACCCGGTCAGCGAGCTGTTCTACCCGGAGAGCGTGGTCTGCGCCTTCGTGTTCGCCGCGGACCACGGCATCGAGGTCACCAACAACAGCTACTACGTGGACCCGTGGCAGTACAACTGCATGGACGATCCCGACCAGCGGGCCATCGTCGACGCGGTCAACCGGGCCCAGCTGTACGCCCAGAAGAAGGGCACCCTGAACCTGGCGTCCGCGGGCAACTCCAACCACGACCTCGACGCCGACGCGATCGTGGACGACACGAGCCCCGACGACTCGACGCCGGTGAACCGCACGATCGACCCGCACACCTGCTTCGACATCCCCACCCAGCTGCCGGGTGTCGTCACGGTGAGCGCGACGGGCGTGACCAAGGCCAAGTCGTACTACTCGACGTACGGCAACGGTGTCATCGACATCGCGGCCCCGGGCGGCGACAAGTACAAGAAGCCGGCCGACACCCCGTCGCAGGACGGCCGCATCCTGTCCACGCTGCCGGGCAACCAGTACGGCTGGCTGCAGGGAACGTCGATGGCATCGCCGCACGCCGCGGGCGTCGCCGCGCTCCTCAAGTCGACGCATCCGAAGGCCACTCCGGCGCAGCTGCAGTCCCTCATGAAGGCGCAGGCCGACAAGGAGGCGTGCCCGACCGCGTACGACGGGGACGGCGACGGCACGGTCGACGCGGTCTGCGAAGGCCCCGAGCGGCGCAACGGCTTCTACGGGTACGGGATCGTCGACGCGCTGAAGGCCGTCAAGTAGGCCGTCAAGTAGCCCGTTTAGTGGCCCACTCCGTACGAAACATGTGAGTCGAACAGGGGGCGGGTGGCGCACGCCACCCGCCCCCTGCGTGTGCCGACCGTGTGCCGGGCCAAGTGCTGCGCGATAGTGCGGACATGACACATGCGCCCCATGCACCGGTCGACACCCGGGCCGCGTGGGCGGCGCTCGGCGGCGACCCCGCCCTGCTCGCCCGCGTTTCGTACCGCACGCGCGCGGGTGCGCTGCCCGCCCGCCTCCCCGTCGTCGACCTGGCCAGGTCCTGTGTCGGCTGCTGCTCCCTCGCCGCTGCCGAACTGGCCGCCACGCGTGCGAGGCACCCCCTCGGCGCCATCCGGGTGCGCGTCGACGACGGCGCGGTGGCCACCGCGTTCACCAGCGAGCGGCATCTGCTGATCGACGGGCGCGCGCCGGTCAACTTCGCGCCGCTGTCGCGCTTCTGGCGCACGCGGGACGGCTGGCTGCGCACCCACGCGAACTATCCGCACCACCGGGCGCGACTGTGCGCGGCCCTCGGGGTCGGCGTGGACGCGACCGTGGACGAGGTGGCGCCGCTGCTCGCGGAGCGCTCCGCGCCGGAGGTCGAGGAGACGGTCCACGCGGCCGGTGGCCTGGCTGTCGCGCTGCGCACGCCCGAGGAGTGGGCGGCGCATCCGCAGGGCGCCCAGGTGGCGGCCCAGCCGCTCCTGACGCTCGACCGGGTGGACACGGCGCCGGTCCGGACGCTGTCGCGCGGGGTGCTCTCGCCCGCGGCCGGGATCCGGGTCCTCGACCTCACGCGCGTCATCGCGGGTCCTGTCGCCACCCGCACCCTGGCGCTGCTCGGCGCGGACGTGCTGCGGGTGGACGCGCCGCAGCTGCCGGAGGCGGCGGACGCGCACGCCGACACCGGTTTCGGCAAGCGTTCGGCCCGCCTCGACCTGACGGACGCGGCGGACCGGCGCACGTTCGACGAGTTGCTCGCGGGCGCGGACGTGGTGGTCACGGGGTACCGGCCCGGCGCGCTCGACCGGTTCGGGCTCGCTCCGGAGGCGCTCGCGGAGCGGCGGCCGGGGCTCGTGGTGGCGGCGCTGTCGGCCTGGGGCGGGTACGGGCCGTGGAACGGGCGGCGCGGCTTCGACAGCCTCGTCCAGGTGGCGTCGGGCATCGCGGCGGCCGAGGGCTCCGCCGCGCGCCCCGGAGCGCTGCCCGCGCAGGCGCTCGACCACGGTACGGGCTATCTGCTCGCGGCGGCGGTGCTGCGCGCGCTCACCGAGCAAACGGCGCGGGGCGGTTCGCGGGTGGTGCGGCTCGCGCTCGCGCAGACGGCTGCTTGGCTCGTCCAAGGAGCGCACCCGGGAGAGTACGGCGAGCGCGCGGAGCCGTACGAGGCGGGCGACCCTGCCGCCTGGCTGACCGAGGCGGACAGCCCGATCGGGCGCCTGCGGCACGCCCTGCCACCCTTGTCGTTCGACGGCGGCCCCGCGAACTGGGCGCGCCCTCCCGGCTGTTGGGGCAGCGACGATGCCGGGTGGCTGCCGGCGGGGTGAACCAAGGGGTCGCGAAATCGCGTCCTACGTAGTCGTGAACCGACACAGCGCAGCACCGGAGCCGGCCTCTGACGGTCCGGATTCGCATGCCCCACTTGTTGGTCTGCGCTTGCCGGAATCAGGGTCGCCTGGTGAAGATCCAGTGGTGAGTTCCATACCGCCGCCCACCGAGGCCCCCGTTTCCGTCGGGGCCGACGTCTCCCTGCGCAGACCCGGCGCGGGGCGCGCCGTCGCCGTGCTCGTACTCGTCGCCGTGGCCGCGCTGATCCCGCTGCTGGGGCCGCGCGCCGCCCTCGACGGCACCGGTGAGGCAGCGGCGCCCGGCGTCGGCGTGATCGCGCTCCTGCGTGCGGTCCTGTTCGCGGCGTTGTGCGTCCAGGCGGGCGAGGTGTTCGCGGGGTTCCTCGCCCGCAGGGTGGACCCGTCGCGGGAGCCGCCCCGCATCTGGTCGGCGTACGCGCCGTGGGCCGGGTTCGCGGCCGCGCTCGGGCTCGCCTCCGTGGTGGCGTCCGGGAACCTGATTCCGCACAGCGTCGCGGCCCTAGACATCGGTGGCCTGGGCGGGACACGTGACGGCACGCTCGCGCTGGTGGAGGTCAACGGCTTCCTGCTCGCGGGCCTGTGCGCCAGGCGGCGTCCCGCGACGGCGCTCCTCCCCCTGGCCGCCGTGGCCGTCGCAGAGGCGCTGCGGGCGCACCCTGCGGCCGAGGACGGCGCGCTGCTCGGGTCGGGTCTCACCCTGGTCCATCTGACCTGCGCCGCCCTGTGGGTGGGCGGGCTGCTGTACGTGCTGCGCACAACGCACGCCTGGCGCACGACCGCCCCCGAGGCGGGCACGGCACTTCTCGGCCTCTACGCGCGCGTGGCCGCGGCGCTGCTCGCGGCCATCACCGCGACGGGCGTGTGCAGCACCCTGCGCCGGATGCCGCCGAGCACGATCCTCGACCAGTTGGCGACGACGGCGTACGGGCGCGTGCTGCTCGCGAAGGTGCTCCTCGTCGCCGTCGTCGCAGGACTCGCCCTGGCGGCGCGGCTGCGGCTGCGCCGCGCCCCGGACCGCGGGAACGCCTACGCGCCCGCCCGCGCGGAGATCGTGATCCTGACGGTCGTGGTGGCGGTGTCGGCGGCGTTGACGGCGCTGCCGGTGCCGATCCGCTGGTGAGCGATCGCCTTATACAGAAGGCGAGTCGCTCACGGCAGCAGGCGGTGCCGGGCCGCCGCGGCCACCGCGCCCGCCCGGGTCCGCACACCGAGCTTGGCGTACACACGCCCCAGGTGGGTCTTGACCGTGGCCTCGCTGAGGAACAGGTCCCGGGCGATCTCCCGGTTGCCAAGACCCTGCGCAAGGCCGGCCAGGACATCGCGTTCGCGTTCGGTGAGCGCGGGCCCGGGGGCACGCAGCCTGGACACCACCCGGTCGGCGACCGCGCTCGACAGCGAGGTGCGTCCCACGGCGGCATCCCGGATCGCCGCGAACAGCCGGTCCGGCCGCTCGGCCTTGAGCAGATACCCGGTGGCTCCCGCGGCGACGGCGCGGGCGATGTCCGCGTCGGTGTCGAACATGGTGAGGACCAGCACACGCGGGGCCTCCCCGGCCTCGGACGCGGTCAGCCGCCGGGTGGCCTCCACGCCGTCCATGCCGGTGCCCAGTTGCAGGTCCATGAGGACCACGTCCGGGCGCAGCGCCTCGGCCATCGCGAGGGCGTCCTCGCCGCTGCCCGCCTCCCCGATCACCTCGATGCCCTCGGTACTGGACAGCAGGGCACGCAGCCCGGCGCACACGACGGCGTGGTCGTCGCAGAGCAGGACCCGTACGGTGGGGCTCACGCCGTCCCCCTGACGTTTCCGCCGCGGTCCGCGGGCAGCGGCACGGACATCGTCACCACCGTCCCCTCGCCCGGCACCGACTCCACGTCGAGTGTCCCGCCCGCCTGCCGCGCCCGGTTCCGCATGCCCGGGAGGCCGTGGCCCCGGGTCCCGGACAGGCCGCGGCGGGGCGGCCTGTCCGCGTCGAAGCCTCGTCCGTCGTCGGCGATGTCCACGGTGATCCGGTCCTCCAGGCAGGTCAGGGTGATGACGGCCCGACGCGCCCCGGCGTGCTCCCGTACGTTGGCCAGAGCCTGCTGGGTCACTCGCAGCAGCGCGGTCTCCGCCGGTCCCGGCAGCGGGCCGGGAGCACCGGGCTCGGCGTCGAGCCGGAACTCGACGACTGGCCGGGGCACTTCGGCCGGCCCCGGCATCCCGCCCGGTTCGGCCAGTTCGCGCAGTGCCTGGACGAGGGAACTGCCGGCGAGGTCGAGCGGGGTGAGGTCGCGGACGAACCGGCGGACCTCGGCGAGCGCGCGGTCGGCCGTGCCCGCGGCGTCCTGTACGTGGGCGTGCGCGGTGTCCGGTGCGGTGTGCCAGTGCCGTTCGGCGGCCTGGAGCAGCATCCGCTGGCTGGACAGGCTCTGGGCGAGGATGTCGTGGATCTCCGCCGACAGGCGTTGGCGCTCCGCCAGGACGCCCGCGTGCCGTTCGGTGGCGGCCAGTTCGCCGCGGGCGCGCACCAGGTCGTCGATGAGCACGCGCTGCCGGTCGGTCAGCCGCCGGGCGTCGACCAGGACGGCGGTGGCGATCGTGCCGAGGGCCACCGGGGCGAGCACCAGATTGGGGTTGAACCCGCCGGTGGCCACCCGCAGTTCGGTGGCGACCACCAGCACGACGAGGACGGCGGCCAGCGGCACCGCGATCCGGACCGGCAGCCGGTGCAGGCCGATGAAGAGCAGCGGCATGGTGCACCAGGTGGCGCTCGGTTCCAGGGCGAGCAGTACAAGCCAGACGGCGAGGACGGCGGCCAGCCAGAGCAGATGGCGGGCGGTGGGCCGCCCGCCGTGCTGGGGCGCGGGAGCCAGTGCCTGGCCGGCCACGTAGAGCGCCCCGAAGACGAGGAACAGGGCGAGCACCAAGACCATGCGCCCGGTGGTCGGGCCGCGGGTCAGCAGCCGGACGACCGCGCCCGCGAGCAGCAGGGCAAACGCGGCGTGCAGGGCGGTGGTCAGCCACCGCGGGCCGGCGTCCGGCCGCGTGTCCGCTCGTTCCACCGTTTCCCCATCGCCTCGCCCGTACCGTCCGACCACGTATATCCGCACGCGGCGTTGGGGACATCATCCGATCGGCTGACATCGGTACGGCCCGGCGGGACCCCCCGACGCAGCCGCACGTCCGAAGAGGCGGCGCGGGGCGGCCGTGAGACTTCCGGTACACGGCCCCTACGGAGATCGAGTACCACCATGCCGAAGAACCTCACCGCCAACCGCGCCGCCCTCTCCCACCGCGTCGGCTACGCGCTGCGCAACCCCGCCCGCGTCCCGCGCCATCTGCGCCGCGCGGCCCGCGACGCCTGGTTGCGTCACCGCTCGCCGGACCATGTCGCCTACTACAGGGCGGTCATGCGTTCCGACACGCGCCGCGATCCCGACGCGGCGGTGGGCGGCCGCAGCCGGGAGCGCTGGCTGGCGCTGGGGGCGATGCAGTTCGACTATCTGCGGCGCCACGGGCTGCGTCCGGAGCACCGGATGCTGGAGATCGGCTGCGGCAATCTGCGGGCCGGCTGGCGCTTCATCGACTACCTCGAACCAGGCCACTACTACGGCGTCGACATCTCCCCCGACATCCTCTTCGCCGCCCAGGACACCCTCCGGGACCAGGAGCTCCAGGACCGGCTGCCGACGCTGACCCCGGTGCGCGATCTGACGCTGGGGTTCCTCCCGGAGGGCGAGTTCGACGTGGTGCACGCGCACAGCGTGTTCTCGCACTCCCCGCTTCCGGTCATCGAGGAGTGCTTCGCGCACATGGGCCGGCTCCTCGCGCCCGGCGGCTGGTTCGACTTCACCTTCGACCGCACGGAGGGCGAGGAACACCACGTACTGCGGGAGGACTTCTACTACCGCACTGAGACGCTGGCCGCGCTGGCCGCCCAGCACGGCCTGGCGGCGCGCTTCATGGACGACTGGGAGGAGTTGAAGCACGGCCAGTCCAAGATCCGCGTCACGCGCGCGACGGACCGGCAGGCCCGGACCGATTCCTAGGGCCTTGTAGCCACCGGGCACGCCCTCCATGTCGCTCCCCGAGCACTCCCCGGGCGAGCAAATACTGCGCCGCTACGTAGGTGCCCATGACCCAGAAGTCGGGGCGCGGCAGGGCGGGCCAGTCGGCGACGCCCGTGGCGATGAGCGAGTCCGAGAGAAGGAACAGGGCGCCGCCGACGCCCGCCGCCGCACCGAGCCGTGAGGCCGCGAACGCCATGCAGGTCAGCAGCACGCTGTACGCGGCGACGGGCCCGCGCATGTCCGCCGGCAGATCGGGCCACAGCAAGGCCACGGTCACGACGAGCGCGACGCCGTACGCGGCCCCGAGCAGCGCACCACGTGCGCGTGCCGTCCCGTGCCGCTTGAACAGCACCAGGTAGCAGACGTGTCCGACGGCGAAGGCGCCCATTCCGGCGAGGAACACCGTGTCCTGGTCGAACAGCAGCAGCACGTCGCCGCACCACCCCAGCAGCAGGGCGGCGCACAGCAGCCGGGGGCCGCGGCACGCGATCACGTAGGCCACGAGCAGCGGCATGAGCAGGGGCTTGAGGACGACGTGCGCATCTTCCGCGCCGACGAGCAGCGCGCCGAGGTCGGCGGCGCACGCACCGAGGAACGCGGCGCGCCACATCGGTGCGGCAGGTCTCACGCAGCGCCCTCGGTGACCTTCTGCGGGGCGCTCGGGGCGCCGGTGGGCTTGGGCTGCCACCCCGGCCCCCGGAAGACCCTCCCGGCCCGCTCGCGCCAACCGGACGCCGCCCGCAGGTCCTTGGCGATGGCCGCGTACTCGTGCGTGGCGACGCGCAGCGGGTTGTACGTGCTGATGTTCTTGGTGAGCCCGAACTCGGGTCGCTCGACCTCCGCGACCCACGACCCGAAGAGGCGGTCCCAGAGGATGAGGATCCCGCCGAAGTTCCGGTCCAGGTAGCCGCCTTGGGAGGCGTGGTGGACGCGGTGGTGGGAGGGCGTGTTGAAGACGAACTCGAAGGGCCGCCACATCTTGTCGATGCGCTCGGTGTGGATCCAGAACTGGTACACGAGGTTGACCGAGGAGCAGAACGCGAGCGCCGCCGGGTGCACGCCCAGGGCAATGAGCGGCAGGTAGAACGGCCACACGGTCAGGCTCGTCCAGGGCTGCCGGAGCGCCGTGGTGAGGTTGAACCTGCGGCTGGAGTGGTGCACCACGTGGCACGCCCACAGGATGCGGATCACGTGGTGTCCGCGGTGCGACCAGTAGTAGAAGAAGTCCTGGCCGAGCAGCATCAGCGGGATCGTCCACCACAGGACGGGCACGCGCAGCGGTGTCAGTTCGTAGACCGCCGTGTAGATCGCGACGATCGGGATCTTCCACAGGAGGTCGAATACCAGGCTTCCGAGCCCCATGGTGACGCTGGTCGCCGCGTCCTTGGTCTCGTAGCCGGCGGCATCCTCGTCGGGATGGATACGCACGCTGACGATCTCGATCACCGTGAGCAGCACGAAGGCGGGAATCGACCACAGCACGGCGTCGGGCAGGTTCGGGGTCGGCATGTGTGCACCGTAAGCGCCGGACACGGACCCCGGCTAGAGGTAGTTACCGACAAGTAATACCCCCGGTAACGGGTCGGATTCCGGCGACACCCAACAAAGAACCCGCCGCAAACGCGCCCGCCATCGCGACCACGCCGTCGTTGCTGCCGAGCACGGCGGCGCGCAGCCAGTTGAGCCGCGGGCCGAGCGCGCCGCCGTGGGACTCGTCATGGGTGGATCGCGCTCCGGGTTCCGTCACGCGCTGAGCGTGCCACCAGGCGCGTCACCACACGCGTACCGACGCCCCTGGTGCGAACACCGGGCTCGTCGCGTCCGCGGGCGGCTCCTTGAGCGGTTCGTCGATCTCCGCGACCGTGGGGCCCACACGGGCCGCAATGGGGTCGAGGAGGCCGAGATCGAACCCGTAGACGCGGGCCGCGTTGCCGCCGACCATCGCGGCGATCTCGTCCTTCGGCAGCCCGGCGTAGGCGATGCGCAGGCCCTCGCGCGTGTACGGGTGCGTGCCCTCGTCGTGCGGGTAGTCGCTGCCCCACATGATCTTGTCGAGGCCGATCCGGTCCCGCAGGGGCACTTCGTGGGGACGCATGAAACTCGCGCCTACGTAGCAGTTCTCGCGCCACACAGTAGAAGGCCCCTTGCCCATCGAATCGGCAAGGCCCGCACCGAACTTGGACTCCGCGGTGTTCGCGCGCGTGGCGGCCTTCACCAGGCGCGCGTGGTAGTAGTCCAGCATGTCGAGCACTCCGGGGATCCACCCGGAACCCTGCTCCGTGAGGACCAGCCGAAGGTCCGGATGCTTACGGAACGCGCCGCCGAAGACGAGGTGCCACAGGGCACGGTGCGAGAACCACGTCGTCTCGACCATGAAGACCGCGCGGGCGGCCGGTTCCTCGCCGAGCGGCGGGGACGCCGAACCCGCGTGGTGGTTGACCGGGACGCCGAGCTCGGCGCAGGTCCGCCAGATCGGGTCGTACGTCGACGAGTAGAGCTCCGGCAGGCCCGAGCCGGGCGGCGTGCCGGGCAGCAACAGGCCGCCCTGGAGGCCCGCTTCGGCTGCCCAGCGGATCTCCTTGACGGCCTCGTCGACGTCGTTGAGGAGGATCTGGAAGACGCCCGCCCTGCGGCCGGGGGCCGCGGCGCAGAAGTCCGCCAGCCACCGGTTGTGGGCGCGCAGACCGGCCCAGCGCTGCTCGAACTCCTCGCGGGTGGGCGCGGGCGCCATGAGCGAGGCGGACGGGAAGAACGGCGGGATAGTGTTCGGGAAGACGACCTCGGCGACGATGCCGTCCCGCTCCAGCTCCTCGACGCGCCGCCCGGAGTTCCAGTTCCGGTCGGCGCTGTCGGCGAGCAGGTCCTCGTACGGGTTCACGTAGCCGGCGGCCCAGGCGTCGAACGTGTCGTGGTGCCGTGCCTCCAAGTACGGCTTGTAGTCGAGGAGATCGGCGCCCGCGTGGCAGTCCGCCGAGATGACGGTGTACCGGTCCTCAGAAGAAGCTGCGGCAGTCATGGGGTCACCCCGATGTTCGGGAAGTCGTGCTCGGTCAGCCAGTGCCTGCCCACCTCGCGCGAGCGCGCCCAGGAGGCCTCAACGGCGCTCTGGTCGGCGTCCTGGCCGAGGTCGGCCGGGGTCGGGCCGATGCGGGCCGCGAGCGGCACCAGCTGGGCGGTGTCGAAGCCGAAGACCTCGGCGGCGGACAGGCCGAGCATCCGCCGGGTCTCGGAGACCGGGATGTCGTGGAAGGTTTTGCGCAACCACGTGTGCGTGTCGGGCCAGGTCCCTTCGGGGTGCGGGAAGTCGCTGCCCCACAGGATGTTGTCGACGCCGATCTCGTAGCGCTGGGCGAGTTCGCGGCGCTTGGTGTTGGTGGCGCAGACGAAGACCTGCCGGTCGAGGTACTCCGCCGGAGAGCGCTTCAACTCGGCGAACGGGGACAGCTTCTTGCCGCCGTGCGCCCCCAGGTAGAGGCGGTCCATGAACCACAGCAGGTTCGGCAGCCACCAGCAGCCCGACTCGGCGACACCGAACTTCAGCCCCGGATGCCGCTCGAAGGCGCCCGACCAGAGAAGGAACCACAGGGGGCGCGCGGGCCACCACGTCACTTCGCTTACGTAGATGCCCAGATGGTCGCCGTACTCGTGCCGCGGCGCCGCCCCCGAGTGCGTCACCACGGGCATCTCGCACTCGGCCGCCGCCGCCCACACGGGGTCGTAGCGGCGCGCGTGGTACGGGTCCTGGTCGACCCACATAGAGGGGATCATCAGGGCGCCGAGCCCCGACTCCTTGGCCCGGTGGATCTCGGCGACGACCTTGTCCGGGTCCGCGGTGACCGGCAACAGGGCGACGCCGCAGTGCCGTTCGGGGTTCTGGCCGACGAACTCGGCGAGCCAGCGGTTGTGGGCCTGCGCGCCCGCCATGCCGAGTTCGGGGTCCTGGTCGCCGGAGAGGCCGAGTCCGACGCCGAAGGGCGCCGCCGTCTGGCTGTCCACGGCGTCCGCGTCGGGGAAGACGACCTCGGCGGCCACCCCGTCGCCGTCGAGTTCCTTGAGGCGCTGTGCGCTGTCCCAGCCGCCGCGCAGGCCCTCCTCGTTGTCCTCGAACCACTTGGCGGCGAACGCGTCGTTGCGGATCCCGAGCCGGGTCGCCTCCTCACGGCGCTTGTCCCGCTCGCCGAGGAAGCCGTCGAAGTCGCGATGGAAACGGCTGTCCAGGTAGGGCCGGTACTCCTCGGTGGGCAGCCCGGCGTGGCAGTCGGAGGAGATGATCAGATAGGGGTCCTGATTGTCCTGATTGCTCATCGTGCGTCCCTCCTTAAGGGAAGGTCACGGGAAGGTCACTCGGACTCAGTCGAGAATGAAGCTCTCCAGGTACGCCGGATTCGCCCGGTCGAGCATCGACCCCGACCGCGCCCGGATCTGCTTGTCGCTGTGCTCACTGGCCGGAAGCAGCCAGAACCGGTCCGCCGCGATGCCCTCCGCGACGAAGTCGGCGACCTCCTCCACGGGCGTGAACGCGACCTCGTTCCCGGCCTCCTTCATGGCGGCCTCCCACTGGTCGAGGCTGCGGTACGGCGTCTTACGTGGACGCTCCTTCGCGAACCGGTCCGGCCGGTTGCGGTGCGACTCCCACAGGCCTGTACGCAACATGTGAGGTCCTGGGAACAGCACGGACGCGCCCACGCGCGCGTGCTCCGCCTTCAGGTGCGCGTACAGCGACTCGGTCATGGTCACGACGGCCGCCTTCGTCACCGCGTACACGGACGCCGTCGGCAGCGGCGCGATGCCGCCGTCCCCAGAGGACGTGTTGACGATGTGGCCGGGCTCACCGCCCTCGATCATGCGCGGCACGAAGGCCTGGATGCCGTGGAAGACACCCCACACGTTGACGTTGAACGCCCACTTCCAGTCGTTCGGTTCGTGCTGCCACATGCGGCCCTCGGCACCCGAGCCGACGCCCGCGTTGTTGCACAGCACATGGCAGGCGCCGAACGTCGCGTACGTGTCCGCGGCCAGGTCCATGACCTGCTCGCGCTCGCCGACGTCGACCACGCGTGCGTGCACGCTCGCACCGGTGCGCCGCAGTTCCTCGGCGGCGCTCTCCAGCGCGCCCTTCTCCACGTCGGCGAGGACCACCTTCAGGCCGTCCGCCGCGAACCGCCGCGCCATGGCGAGCCCGATCCCGCTCGCCGCACCCGTGACGACGGCGACCTGTCCCTCACGCAACTCCATGTCAGGCGCTCCCCTCGGGCGGGCCGTCGTGGATCTGCTGCGGGTCGTCGTAGCGCTGATGGATGTACGGCAGCAGGGCCTCGGCGCTGACCCGCTCGACGACCTTGCCCTTCTGGTCGGTGGTCTTCTCGCCGATGGTGATCTCCACGAGGGACCGCACCGGAAGGTCGGCGACCGGGTCGAACATGGACTCCCGCAGGACGATGTCCCCGGTGATCCGCTCCAGCTTCCTGACCTTCTCGTTGCGCAGGCAGTGCACCAGGACCGGCTCCGCGTCGAAACCCGAACCGTCCACCCCTGGAAGGAACTTGAAGTAGAAGTCCGTCTTCTGCGAAGGCTCGGGGAGCGGCAGGTCACCGCTGACGGCGCCGCGCACCTCCACGAAGGCGATGCCGTGCCGCGCGAGCGCCGCCGTCACGACGAGCCCCTCGCGCTCCACCGTGACCTCGCCGAGCTTCTTCGGTTCGCCGAAGACCTCGCGCCCGCCGATCAGCGCCCGCTCGTGCGTCATCGGCATGACGAGCGGATACCAGCCCTGCACTCCCCCGTGCTCGGCGGCGACGGCCACCGAGCCCGCGCCCAGCGGATAGCCCGGCAGATCGACCTTGCTGATGTTGGCCCGCACCAGGGGCCGCCCCGTGGGCTTCAGCGGCGGCGGCAGCACCGCGGCCACCGCGTCCGGATCGGATTCCCACACAGCCACCACACCGGTGGACCAGATGTCGGGAAGCTTGCTGCTCGCCGAGCGCGAAGCGGCGATCTCCGCCTCACTGCGCGCTCCGTACCGTACGCGTGCCATGTCGTACCACCCTTCGTACGAGCCGTGATGGGGGGTCGTTCGGTCGTTCGCGAGGCGCCTGTAACACAGTTACACCGGAGGCGATGAAGGGTAAAGACATACGCGCGAGACAGCGACGGGGAGGCGGAAAGTGGCCGCACGCGCACCGCTCACCCGCGAGGAGGTCATCGTCGTCGCCGCCGGTCTCGTCAAGCAGCACGGCCCGCAGGCGCTGACCATGCGAAAGCTCGCGGCCGAACTCGGCACGGCCGTCACGTCGATCTACTGGCACGTCGGCAACCGCGAGTCCCTGCTCGACGCCCTCGTGGAGCGCACCGTCGCCGACCTCGGCGGCTTCCGGCCACGCGGGGCCACCCCACAGGACCGCGTGCTCTCCGTCGCCCGCACGCTGCGCCACCGGCTGCGCGCCCACCCGCATCTGATCGCGATGGTCCACGAACGCGGCCTCACCGAGCGGATGTTCCTGCCCGCACAGCAGGCCCTCGTGCACGAGGTGCACGCCGCGGGACTGCGCGGGACGCACGCCGCGGACGCCGTACGGGCGGTCGTCTTCCAGGTCGTCGGCCACGTCCTCGTCGAGCGGAACCGGGAGCGGGCCCCGGCCCAGCACCCGCGCGAGGAGGAACTCTGGGGCGCGGGCACCGCGGAGGAGGACCGGGTGCTGGCCCGCGCGCTCGCCGCGCCCGCCGACCCGGAGCGGATCTTCACCACGTCCGTACGTGCCCTGGTGAAGTCGCTCCTGGACCCGCCCACTTGAGCCGCCCGGTGATCCGTGACACGGCTTGTGGGGAAGGCGGCGACCGGAGTGTCAGTCCCGGCCCGTATCCTCTGGGACCATGCTCGAAGACCATCCGACCGCAGCGTCCGCAGCCTCCTGGCCGGCCGCGTATCCAAAGGGATACGCGGTCGTCGACGTGGAGACCACCGGCCTGTCCCGGGACGACCGGATCATCTCCGCCGCCGTCTACCGCCTGGACGCGCGGGGCGATGTCGAGGACCACTGGTACACGCTGGTCAACCCGGAGCGCGACCCCGGGCCCGTGTGGATCCACGGCCTGACGACGGACGTGCTCACGGCCGCGCCGCTGTTCCCGGACATCGCCGAGGAGTTCGCCGCCCGCCTCGACAACCGCGTCCTGGTCGCGCACAACGCGGTCTTCGACTGGTCGATGATCGCCCGTGAGTACGCGCGCGCACAGCGCACCGCCCCGGTCCGCCAGCGCCTGTGCACCATCGCGCTCTCCAAGGAGCTGGGCCTGCCGCTGCCCAACCACAAGCTGGAGTCCCTCGCGGCGCACTTCGGCGTCATACAGGAGCACGCGCACAACGCGCTGGACGACGCGCGCGTGCTCGCGGAGGCGTTCCGCCCGAGCCTGCGCACGGCCGCGGCGGGGAACGTGCGGCTGCCGCTGCTCGAATGCCGCCCGCTCACCGAGTGGTCGGAGGCGTCGGTGCCGCGTCAGCCCGGGTCCTCCTCCTACGCGAGAGGCGGCGGGGGCACCTGGCGCGCCTCGCGCAAGCGCCCCGCCTGCCCGTACCCGAACCCGGGGCGCTACGAGCCGGGCCGGCAGCTCAAGCAGGGCATGCGGGTGGCGTTCTCCGGGGACACCTCGGTCGACCGTGAACTCCTGGAGGACCGGGCGGCCGAAGCGGGCCTCCATGTCGCGACGAGCCTGTCCCGGCTCACCAGCCTCCTCGTGACCAATGACCCGGACTCGTACACCTCGAAGGTCGTGAAGGCGAAGCAGTTCGGGACGCCGGTCATGGACGAGGCGGCGTTCGGACAGCTGTTGCAGGACGTCACACCGGCGGACGGCGCGTAGGGACTGTCGTTTGGGTCAGGCCGGATCAGGGAGCGGGGGCTGGTGCGTGCGATCGCAAGGCGGAGGAGGGAGGCGACGCGAATGGGGCCTCCCCTGCTCGAGCGAAGCCGAGAGCTTGGGGAAGTCGTCGACCGACGACAACGCAGCGAGCGTGCGTGCCAGACCCCGCGAGCCCGGCCTGACCCAAACGACAGTCCCTAGGCCACCGGCCCCTGGCAGACGGGTGAACGCGGGGCGACTCGCCCCGCGACCGCTCGCCCGGCGCGGCCTCGGACGCCCACCCTGTGGCGCATGGCACGTTGCGAAGTCTGCGGAAACGACTACGGCATGTCCTTCGAGGTGCACGCGCAAGGCGCGGTGCACGTCTTCGACTGCTTCAGCTGCGCCATCCACCGCATGGCGCCGATCTGCGAGCACTGCCGGTGCCGCATCATCGGGCAGGGCGTCGAGGTCGACGGGCACTGGTTCTGCGGGGCGCACTGCTCCCGCGCGGAAGGGAAGGTGGGCATCGTCGACAACGCCTGAGCCCTCCGGAACACGCCCGCCCCAATCGGGCGCACCCCACTGAAAGCACCCCATGCCCGCCGCTGTACGGTCGTGGGGTGTACCGCTTCCTGTTGACCCGGCAGTGGGTGATCCTCACCCTGGTCGCCCTCGTTCTCATCCCCACGATGATCCGGCTGGGCATCTGGCAGATGGACCGCTACCACGAGCGCGACGCCAGGAACCAGCTGGTCACCGACGCGCTCAACGCGAAGCCCGTCCCCGTGGAGGACCTGGCGTCCGTCGACCACACCGTCACCAGCAATGAGCGGTACCGCTCGGTGACCGCGACGGGCCGCTACGACACCGCGGACGAGCTCGTGGTGCGGCGCCGCGTCAACACGAACGAAGAGGTCGGCTATCACATCCTGACCCCGTTCATCCTGAAGGACGGCAAGGTCCTGCTGGTCAACCGCGGCTGGATCCCGGCGAACGGGGCGCAGACCTCCTTCCCGAGGGTCCCCGCCCCGCCGCGCGGCGAGACCACCGTCACCGGCCGTCTGATGCCCAATGAGACGACCGAGGCCAGCGGCATCAAGGACATCAAGGACCTGCCCGACCGACAGGTCATGCTGATCAACAGCAAGCAGGAGGCCGAGCGCCTCGGGAAGACGGTGCTCGGCGGCTACGTCGCCCAGACCGCGCCCGACCCGAAGGGGTCCACCCCCGAACTGGTCGGAGCCCCCGGCAAAGAGGACTCCGCACTGAACTACGCGTACGCGATCCAATGGTGGCTGTTCGCCGCCGCGGTGCCCGTGGGCTGGGTGGTGCTGGTGCGTCGCGAGCTGCGGGAGCGTCGCCGTAAGGAAGAGGCGTCCACGGCCGAGGCCGAGACGCCTGCCGCCGTCGGCTGAAACGGACCGGCACACAGAGCGCGGCACGCAGGGCACGGCATACAGGACGCGACAGAAATTCACATGCAGCACCCCGCCTCTCACGGGGAACCCATGTCGTGTGCGCCCACATATCGAGGATTACGCCCTCATCGGTGACCACCAGACCGCCGCGCTCGTCGGCAGGGACGGGTCGATCGACTGGCTGTGCCTGCCCCGCTTCGACTCCCCCGCCTGTTTCGCCGCGCTGCTCGGCGGCGAGGAGAACGGTCACTGGCGGCTCGCCCCCAAAGCACCCGAAGGGGCCGAAGTTGCCGAACACCGCACCACGCGCGCGTACCGCCCCGGCTCCCTCGTGCTCGACACCGAGTGGGAGACGCCGGACGGCAGCGTCCGCGTCACCGACTTCATGCCGCAGCGCGACGAGGCCCCGGACGTCGTCCGCATCGTCGAGGGCCTCAGCGGACGCGTCACGATGCGCGGCACGCTGCGCCTGCGCTTCGACTACGGCTCCGTCGTGCCGTGGATGCGCCGCTCCGACGGGCACCGGGTCGCCGTCGCGGGACCGGACTCGGCGTGGCTGCGCAGCGAACCGGACGTCCACACGTGGGGCGAGGACTTCGGTACCCACTCGGAGTTCACGGTCGAGGCCGGCGAGACCGTCGCCTTCGTCCTGACGTGGCATCCCTCGCACGAGAAGCGCCCACCCCAGATCGACCCGCACGAGTCGCTGCGGCACAGCCTGGAGGACTGGCGTGCGTGGGCGGACCGCTGCCGCTACCAAGGGCCGCACCGGGAGGCCGTGCTCCGCTCCCTCCTCACGCTGAAGGCCCTCATCTTCGCGCCGACCGGCGGCATCGTCGCCGCCCCCACCTCCTCGCTCCCCGAGGAGATCGGCGGCGTACGGAACTGGGACTACCGGTACTGCTGGCTGCGCGATTCGACGCTGACGCTCGGCGCGCTGCTCTCCGCCGGCTATCTCGACGAGGCCGAGGCCTGGCGCGACTGGCTACTGCGGGCCGCCGCGGGCGACCCGGCCGACCTGCAGATCATGTACGGCCTCGCGGGCGAGCGGCGCCTTCCCGAGCAGGAGCTCGGCTGGCTGAGCGGCTACCGCGACTCCCGCCCCGTACGCGCGGGCAACGACGCCGCCCATCAGCTCCAGCTGGACGTGTACGGCGAGGTCGTCGACTCCCTCGCGCTCGCCCGCCGCGAGGGCCTGCAGGCCCAACCGCACGCCTGGCGGCTGCAGTTGGCGCTGCTCGACTTCCTGGAGGAGGCGTGGCGCGAGCCCGACGAAGGGCTGTGGGAGGTGCGCGGGCCGCGCCGGCACTTCGTGCACTCGAAGGTGATGGTGTGGGTCGCCGCCGACCGCACCGTGCGCGCCATGGAGGACGACCCGGAGCTGCCCGGCGACATCGACCGGCTGCGCAAGCTGCGCGACGCCGTCCACCGGGACGTGTGCGAGCGCGGCTACGACGCGGAGCGCGGCACGTTCACCCAGTACTACGGCTCGTCCGCACTCGACGCGTCGCTCCTGCTCCTGCCCCGCGTCGGCTTTCTGCCGCCGGACGACCCGCGCGTGGTCGGCACGGTCGACGCGGTCCGCGACGAGCTGTCGTACCAGGGCCTGCTGCGCCGCTACAGCACCGACGAGACCGTCGTGGACGGGCTGCCCGGCCAGGAGGGCGCGTTCCTGGTCTGCTCGTTCTGGCTCGCGGACGCGCTGCACATGACGGGGCGCACGAAGGAGGCGCGCGAGCTGTTCGAACGACTCATGGCGCTGCGCAACGATGTGGGGCTGCTCGCCGAGGAGTACGACCCCGTGGCGGGCCGCCTGCTCGGCAACTTCCCGCAGGCGTTCAGTCACATCGGCCTCGTGGGCACGGCGCTGACCCTGTTCGGCACGCCGTCCGAGGGAGAGGGAGGATAGGAGCATGGATCTTGGACTGAAGAACCGTGTGTACGTAGTCACCGGCGCGACGCGGGGCCTCGGCAACGCGGCCGCGCGCGAGCTGGTCGCCGACGGCGCGAAGGTCGTCATCAGCGGGCGCGACGAGCAGACGGCCAAGGAGGCGGCGGCCGCGCTCGGACCGAACGCGTACGGCGTCGCCGCCGACAACTCCGACCCGGACGTCGCGGAGCAGCTGATCCGGGCGGCCCGCGAGCAGTTCGGCTCCTTCGACGGGATCCTGGTGAGCGTCGGCGGGCCCGCGCCCGGCTTCGTCGCCGACAACACGGACGAGCAGTGGACCGCCGCGTTCGAGTCCGTGTTCCTCGGGGCGGTGCGGCTAGCCCGGGCGGCCGCGGCGCAACTGCACGAGGGCGGCGTCATCGGGTTCGTGCTCTCCGGCTCCGTGCACGAGCCGATCCCCGGACTGACGATCTCGAACGGGCTGCGGCCCGGGCTCGCCGGTTTCGCCAAGTCCCTCGCGGACGAGCTGGGGCCGCGCGGCATTCGTGTCGTGGGGCTGCTGCCCGCCCGCATCGACACGGACCGGGTGCGCGAGCTGGACGGGATGGCGGCGGATCCGGAGGCGGCCCGGACGGCGCAGGAGTCCCGGATCCCGCTGCGGCGGTACGGGACTCCGGAGGAGTTCGGGCGGACGGCGGCGTTCTTCCTGTCACCCGCCGCGTCCTACCTCACCGGTGTGATGCTGCCGGTGGACGGGGGTTTCCGGCACGGGTTCTGACGGCTGGCCGTAGGGATCGCCCTTCGGGCTCGTGTGCCTCTCGTCCCAGAGCGGGCTTGAAATGGATCCCGCCCTTTGCCGCCGAATGCACGGGGCTTCGGCCCGTCCTCAATCGTCGCGCGGGCTGAATATGCTCAACTCACCCGCTCCGCACGGTGCTTGACCGCCCGCAGCCGGACCTCCGTCGGGAGTTCCGTCAGGCCCGCCGAGTCCCTCGCCTGCCTCAGGGAGTCCTCGCTCAGCAGGCGCAGCGCCTCGCCGGGAACCGCGTGCGGCTCCAGGGTGAGGGTCGCGCGGGCCTGCGGAGTGGAGCGGCGGCCGGTCAGCCGCACGCCGGCCCGGTCGACCCCGTCCAGGGACTCCGCGCCGCTCGCGAGGACGTTCTCCAGGGCCCGGCCCCGCAGCAGCGCCCCCTCGCCGTCACCGCTGTCGACCAGCACCTCGGCGAGCCTGCGGCGCCGTAGCTGCGCCATCAGCCACCACAGGGCGAGCAGCACGACGACGCCGAGCACGGCGATCACCGTCGGCCAGAACCAGCCCTCGTCGTGCCAGCGCGCCCGGTCGGCATCGCTGACCAGCACGTCGTCCCGGCCGTCGTGGATCCACCACGACGGCGGCTGCACGCCGAGCCCGACGGCGAGCACCGAGCCGCCGCCGAGTGCGAGAACGAGCCCCAGCAGGCCGAGCACGATCCGGTTGACGGTCCTGAGCACGCCGCTCATCCCTTCTTCCCCGGCCGTGCGACACGCACGGCGAGGCCCGGCGCCTTGCCGAGCCCCAGCTCCTTGATCCCGTCGCCGAGCGTGGCGTCCAAGTCGGCCCGTACGTCGTCGAGTTCACGGAAGTGCGAGAGCGCCCGCACGTCCACCTTGGAGCGCTTCATACGTACGCGTACGGACTGCACGCCCGACACCTCCATGGCCCGGTCGCGCAGCACCATCGCGGCGGCGTCCCGGTGCAGCACCGCGCGGACCTCGGGGTGCGTGCGGCGCATCGGCAGCAGGGAGCGCAGTCCGGGCGTCACCGCGAGCACGATCAGCCACAGGCCGAGCGCGGCCGCGACACCCGCGCCGATGAGGACGGCGGTGTCGTCGAGGGGCCGCGTGGAGAGCTCGTCCGCGAGCGTCTGCCGCCACCCCATCGCGTCGCGCCCCGCCCGCACCGCGGCCACGTCGTAGAGCAGCAGCCCGACGGCGGCCAGGAGCACCAGCGCCACGAGCGCCGCCGGGACGCGCCGACCCGACCAGAAACGGCTCGCCTTCGGCTCGCTCTCCAGCGTGGGGTGCGGTTCGTACGAGGCGGCGGACGCCGACTGGTCGAGCTCGCTGCTTCCGTCCCGCTCGACCACCGGAATCGGCCGGGTGGGTTCGCTCATCGGATCCTCCCCCGGTCCGTTCCACGCGTGTGCGCCGAGTGCAGCCGCTCGACCTGGACGGCCACCTCGGGCACTTCCATTCCCGCCAACTCCCTTACCCGCTGCGAGACTTGACGACGCACGGCACCGCACTGCCGACCGATGTCCGTCGGATACTCCAGCTCAATGCTGATCCGGACCCGCGCGCTGCCCTGCCGCACGGTGACCGTGGCGCCCGGCGCCGCCCCGTCCTCGGGGATCCGCATCAGTGCCTCTCGTGCCGCGTGCGCGGCGATCTTCGCGACGACCCGGTCGGCGATCCGGGTCGCGCCGCGCTCGGTCGGCGCGACCTGAGCCGACATCGGTCACCCCCGCCGATCGCCGCGCGAACGGAAGAACTCGCCGAATTCCAGGTCCCCTTCCAGGAACCGGCCTGCGACGAAACCGATGGCGCCGAGCGCCGCCACCAGCAGGAAGGCCCCGAAACCGCCGAAGTATCCGGCGAATCCGAGGGCCATGCCGGCGATCATGCCGACCACGGCCAGGTTCATCGTGCGCTCCTCCTAGGGAAGCCCGTAGCTACGGCGACGGATGTCATTGGAGCCGTGACTCCGGCTCTTCGTCCTCCTCGTCCGGCAGCTTCACGTCGCTGACGGCGATGTTGACCTCGACGACCTCGAGCCCGGTCATGCGCTCGACGGCGACGATCACGTTCTCCCGGACGGCGCGCGCGGTGTCCGCGATCGACACGCCGTACTCGACGACGATCTCCAGATCGAGCGCCGTCTGTACCTCGCCGACCTCGGCCTTCACCCCGCGCGACACGGACTTGGCGCCGCCGGGGACCCGGTCGCGCACCGCGCCGAACGTGCGGGAGAGGCCGCTGCCCATGGCATGGACGCCCTCGACGTCGCGTGCCGCGAGGCCCGCGATCTTCTCGACGACGCCGTCGGCGATGGTCGTCCGCCCACGGCCGGCGGGGTCGCCGCCGGCCCGCTTGGTCACATTGGTCCTGGCTGCGGCCGAACCGGGCGTCTCGCCCGGCTTCTGCGCGGTGTCACTCATCGGGCCGTCCCCTCGGTGAGGTGGGATCTCGGTGGTGTGCTGCCTTCTTTTGCCCACATTAGGTCCAGCAACAGGAAGGCGCGCTCGGTATGGGGCAGCCTGGGGCAATGACGGCTGATCGATGGACAGAGGCAGTGCGTACGCAGCTGGGGCTCGGCAGACTGCTGCCGCTCGGCGGTCCGCAGGACGGCGCGTGGCTCGCGGAGCCGGCGGCGGCGCAGGCGCTGCGCCGTGCGGTTCAAGGGCTGAGCGGGGTACGTCTCGGTGCGCTGCGGCTCGGTCTCGCCGACCCCGACACGGCGGCGGAGCCCGCGGTGCCGGCCCCGCCGAGCGCGCTGCCGGCGGGGCCGTTGCGGCTCACGGCGGAGTGTGCGGCGACGGCGGACGAACCGTTGCCGGTTGCCGCCGATCGGCTGAGGGAGGCGCTTGCCGGGGCGGCGGAGTGGGTCGGGCTGGTGGTGTCGGAGGTCGACCTTCAGGTCACGGCGCTGCTCGATGAGGCCGATCGGGTGGCGGACGCGGATGGGGATCGGGATACCGGTTCCCTCGAGGAGCCACCGGGGCCCGGCGACTCGAAGCCGGCCTCCTCCGGGGACGCGGGGCGTGCCGCCGAGGCCGCCCTCGCGGTGCCGGGGGTGGCGCGGTTGACCGGGGCGCTCGGGGGGCTGGGTCGTGCGGTCCACATTGAGGAGCGGGCCGGTGAGGGGGCGTTGCCGCGGCGGCATGTGCGGGTGGAGGTGGCGGTGGCGGTGGGCGTTCGACCCATCGAGGTGACCGGGGCGGTCCGCCGGGCGGTGGCCAAGGCCCTGCCGGACGGGCCCACCGTCGCGGTGCTGGTCACGGAGATCACGGCGTAGCTCGCCCCCGCCGCCCCTTCCCTTCCCTTCCCGTCTCTGGGGGCTACGCCCCCAGACCCCCTGTCCTCAAACGCCGGACGGGCTGGAATGAAACGGCGGGCGGGCTGGAATGAAACGCTGACGGGCGTCAGTCGCCGATGCCCGCCAGGGCGCGGAGGCGGCGGGACTGGGATGCTCGCTCTGCCGTGCGCTGGGCGTCAAGGGTGCGGTCGGCCGCACCCTGGAGCAGGGCCTTCGTCTCGATGACGGCGTCGCGGGGCGCGGCGACGAGGGCCGCGACCAGGTCCTGCGTCGCGTCCGCGAGCTCGCCCGCGGGGACCGACACGTTGGCCAGGCCGCTGCGTACGGCCTCGTCCGCGTGGACGTAGCGCCCGGTGACGCAGATTTCGAGGGCGCGCGCGTAGCCGACCAGCGAGACGAGCGGATGCGTGCCCGTCAGGTCCGGCACCAGGCCGAGGCTGGTCTCGCGCATGGAGAACTGCACGTCGTCGGCGACGACGCGCAGATCGCAGGAGAGGGCGAGCTGGAACCCGGCCCCGATGGCATGCCCCTGTACCGCGGCGACGGACAGGATGTCGCTGCGCCGCAGCCAGGTGAACGCGTCCTGGTACTCGGCGATCGTCGCGTCGAGGACGTCGTCGTCGCCGCGCGCCAGGTCGAGGAAGGACGGCTCGCCGTCGAAGCCCTCGGGCGTGAAGGCCCGACGGTCGAGGCCCGCGGAGAATGACTTGCCCTCACCGCGCACCACGACGACCCGCACGGACCCCGGCAGGGTACGCCCGGCCTCGCACAACGCCCGCCACAGAGCGGGGCTCTGGACGTTGCGCTTGTCCGGGTTGGTCAGGCTGACCGTGGCGATCGCATCGTCGACGGTGAGCCGGACGCCGTCCTTGTCGAGCAGCGGTGCGGGCAGGTTCATCTGGGCCTCCGGGTCTGCGCAGCCGTACGTAAGTGACTGCACAGTAACCACCCGGCCGGACAGCGGACCGACCGGGTGGTCAGTTGGAGCCCAGTGAGCCGAACGAACCCTGCGAGGGTCAGGCCGACGTGGCCTTCTTGCCTCGCGTGGCCCCGCCGCGACCCCGCAGCGTGACCCCGGATTCACTCAGCATCCGATGCACGAACCCATACGAGCGGCCGGTCTCCTCGGCCAATGCCCGAATGCTCGCACCGGAGTCGTACTTTTTCTTCAGGTCTGCCGCGAGCTTGTCGCGCGCGGCGCCGGTTACCCGGCTGCCCTTCTTCAGAGTCTCGGCCACCCGTGCCTCCTCGTGGGAAGTGCGCTCTGGATTTCCCATGATCACCCCTTGCGGGCTTCCTGGCCACCCATTCGGCAAGGTCCATGGACCCCCAATTGCGGGCGCGACAGGGATCCACACGAGTGGAATCCGGAATTCCGGCGAGGTTTCGAGGCCCTGAAAAACGCCTCCGCGAAAGAAGTGGCAGGTCAGCCACGGCCCAGGCGCCGCAAGGGCGCCATGGACGACGCGGCCCCGAATTCCGTGCACGACACACCTGGGTACGAGGCGATCTCACCCAGATGAAGGATCACGGATCGGCCGAATGATCCAGATGGAGTGGATCATTCAATGGATCAGCCGGTGACCGCCGAGTCGACCACCCAGTGGATCACCGAGCCGATCACCGGATGGATCATGCGAGTGCCACGAGATCCGCGTACGTCTGGCCCCACAGGTCCTCGATTCCGTCCGGAAGCAGAATGATCCGCTCCGGCTGCAGGGCGTCCACCGCGCCCTCGTCGTGCGTGACGAGGACGACGGCGCCCTTGTAGGTGCGCAGCGCGCCGAGGATCTCCTCGCGGCTGGCCGGGTCGAGGTTGTTCGTGGGCTCGTCGAGGAGCAGCACGTTCGCGGACGACACGACGAGCGTGGCGAGCGCCAGGCGGGTCTTCTCGCCGCCGGAGAGGACCCCGGCCGGCTTGTCGACGTCGTCGCCCGAGAACAGGAACGAGCCGAGCGTCTTGCGCACCTGGATCAGGTCCAGGTCGGGGGCCGCGGAGCGCATGTTCTCCAGGACCGTGCGCTCCGGGTCGAGGGTCTCGTGCTCCTGCGCGTAGTAGCCGAGCTTGAGGCCGTGGCCCTCGATGACCTGCCCCGTGTCGGGCTTCTCCGCGCCGCCGAGGAGCTTGAGCAGGGTCGTCTTGCCCGCGCCGTTGAGGCCGAGGATGACGACGCGCGAGCCCTTGTCGATGGCCAGGTCGACGTCCGTGAAGATCTCCAGGGAGCCGTACGACTTCGACAGACCCTCGGCCATGAGCGGCGTCTTGCCGCACGGTGAGGGCTCGGGGAAGCGCAGCTTGGCGACCTTGTCGGACTGGCGGACCTCTTCGAGGCCGGCGAGGAGCTTGTCGGCGCGCTTGGCCATGTTCTGCGCGGCGACCGTCTTGGTGGCCTTGGCGCGCATCTTGTCGGCCTGCGCGTGCAGCGTGGAGGCCTTCTTCTCGGCGTTCTGCCGCTCGCGCTTGCGGCGCTTCTCGTCGTCCTCGCGCTGCTGCTGGTAAAGCTTCCAGCCCATGTTGTAGACGTCGATCTGGGAGCGGTTGGCGTCCAGGTAGAAGACCTTGTTGACGACCGTCTCCATCAGCTCGACATCGTGGGAGATCACGATGAAGCCGCCGCTGTACGTCTTGAGGTAGTCGCGCAGCCAGACGATCGAGTCCGCGTCCAGGTGGTTCGTGGGCTCGTCGAGGAGCAACGTGTCCGCGTCCGAGAAGAGGATGCGGGCCAGCTCGATACGGCGCCGCTGACCGCCGGAGAGCGTGTGCAGGGGCTGGCCCAGCACACGGTCGGGGAGGTTCAGCGCGGCGGCGATGGTGGCGGCCTCGGCCTCGGCGGCGTACCCGCCCTTGGTGAGGAACTCCGTCTCCTGGCGCTCGTACTGCCGCAGGGCCTTGGCCTGTGTGGCGCCCGAGCCGGTCGCGATGCGCTGCTCGTTCTCGCGCATCTTGCGGATCAGGGTGTCCAGACCGCGCGCCGAGAGGATGCGGTCGCGGGCCAGCACGTCGAGGTCGCCGGTGCGCGGGTCCTGCGGGAGGTAGCCGACCTCGCCGGAGCGGCTGATGGTGCCGCCGGCCGGGATGCCCTCGCCGGCCAGGCACTTCGTGAGGGTCGTCTTGCCCGCTCCGTTACGGCCGACCAGGCCGATGCGGTCGCCCTTGGCGATACGAAAGTTGGCGTTCTCGATGAGCATGCGCGCGCCCGCGCGCAGTTCGATGCCGGATGCGGTGATCAAGGGAAGTACTCCAGGACAGGATTAACGGCTGGTTGACAGGGCGGGGGCCAATCAGCGCCGCTAATGCACCCAGAGAAGGAACGTCATACGAACCAGTTTACCGGTGCCGTGCAAACGCTTTTCCCAGGCGTGCCCCGTCCCCCGTTCGGCCCTCGGATCCGGCGCCGCTGACCAGGGGCGTACCAGGATGAGGGGGTCGATTACCGGCGAGAAGGCGGTGCGCATGCAGTTCGACGACGACGCGCGTCTGGACACCTCCGAGGTCCAGGACGTGCGCGGCAGCCGGCTTCCCGGTGGGAGAGCGGCCATGGGGGGCGGTTTCGCGGGGGTCATCGCGCTCGTCCTCGGGCTGCTCTTCGGCACGGACCAGTTCGGGCTCTCCGACGGGACCACCGGTGCCCCGGCCGCGCAGATGTCCAGCGAGGCGCAGGTCCAGGAGCAGTGCCGCACGGGCTCGGACGCGAACAGCAGGCAGGACTGCCGGACGGTCGCGGTGGTCAACAGCGTGCAGGATTTCTGGAGCGCGGAGTTCGGGCGCAGAAGCGCCACGTACACGCCCGCCTCGACGGTGTTCTTCACCAACCAGGTCGCCACCGCGTGCGGCTCGGCGACCTCTTCGGTCGGCCCCTTCTACTGCCCCGGCGACCGGCGGGTCTATCTCGACCTCGGCTTCTTCGACGAGCTGCGGACGAAGTTCGGTTCGAGCGGCGGACCCTTCGCGCAGGCGTACGTCGTGGCGCACGAGTACGGACACCACGTGCAGAACCTGATGGGCACCCTGACCCGCTCCCAGGACGGGCGTACGGGCGAGAACAGCAACGCGGTGAAGGTCGAGCTGCAGGCGGACTGCTACGGGGGCGTATGGGCGCGGCACGCGACGCGCACGCCCACCGAGTCCACCGGCAGGCCGCTGATCACGAGCCTGACCGACGCGGACATCCGCGACGGCCTGGACGCCGCGGCGGCGGTCGGCGACGACCGGATCCAGGAGCGGTACCAGGGCCGGGTGACGCCGGAAACGTGGACACACGGCTCGGCCGCGCAGCGCCAGCAGTGGTTCTACCGGGGATTCGAGAGCGGCGACATGGCCCAGTGCAACACCTTCCGGTGAGCACGGGCCGCTGACGTCCTACGCCCCGCCCGTGTGCACCTGAAAGGCCGCCCTGCGGACCGCCTTCGCGAGGGCCGGGTCGGGGTGCGCGGCCGCGAGCGCGACGAGCACCTGCACCGTGCGCGGGTGCCCGACCGCGCGCACCTCCTCGATCAGCGCCGGCACCGTCGGCTGCACCGCGGCCTCCAAGTGCCGTACGAGGAGGGGAGCTTCGCCGTGGTCGGCGACCGCCGCGGCGGTGTCCACCCACAGCCACGTCGCCTCCTCCCGGCTGAGCACCGTGTGCACGTCCTCGGGGTCGGCGCCCTCGTACTCGGCGAGCCACAGCAGGGCGTAGGGGCGCAGATGCGGGTCGCCGGCGGCGCGGCGGACCTCGGGCTCGGCGGGGGCGCCGACGACCCGCAGCGCCTCGAAGGCGAGGCCACGCAGCAGGGCGTCCTCGCCGCGGGCGGCGTCGAGGAGGTCGGTGACGGCGGTGCCGATGTCGCGGGCGGCGAGCCAGGCCCGGTACTCGTCGCGCGCCGCCTTCGGGCGCAGCCGCGCGCAGCCGCGCAGCATGTCCTCGGCGGACACCTCGATGTTCCCGGCCGGGGACTGGGCGGCGACGCAGATCTGCTCCAGCTTGACCCACACCGCCCAGCTGCCCAGCGGGGTGAGCGCGGCGTGCCCGTCGTCGTACGTGAGCGCGCCCACGGCGGCGAGACCGCTCAGGGACCACTCAAGCAGCGGAAGGAGCGGGGTGTCCTGCGGAGAGGTCGGTTCCGGCTGGGGCCCGAAGGGGATTTCGCAGCGTTCCGTGCGCAGTTCCGTGACGCGCTGGTCGAGGAGGTCCAGGAGCTGGGCCGCGGCGACCCGGTCCGCCATCAGCTGCAGGAAGCTCAGCAACTGCGGCACCGCCTCGACGACCTCGGCCACCGCGGCGGGGCCCAGGTCGTCGGGCGCCGGGTGGACCAGCGACCAGGCGTCGAACAGGGCGACCCAGCCGCGCAGCACGGCAGTGTCGTCGCGGTCCCAGGCACGCAGCCGCCAGCCGGGCCGGGCACTGGCTCCGTGCACCTCGACGAGTCCCGCGAGGCGGGCCGTGTCCCAGTCCGCACGGACCTGATCGACCGTCAGCCCCAGCTCGTCCGCGGCACGCAGAGCGGTCACGTCGGAGAGCGTGCCCTTGCCGTCGCGGGCCGCCATGTCATTGCCGGGGCCGATCCTGGTGTCCGCCCAGCGGGCCACGCGGACGGCGGCGGCGAGGTCGCGGCGCGCGGCGCGGGCGAGCTCGGCGGGTGGTGGCGTGCCCTCCGGTGGGCGGGGTGCCGGACGGCGTGCGGCGACCGGCCGCGGGGTCGGGGCGGCCAGGGGCTGGCGGCGCGGGCTGACGAGTCGGAGCCGGGAGTCGCGCGGGGTACGGGACGTCACGAAGGGCAGTCTCTCGGTTGACCCGCCAATTCCCAAACGGGCGACCGCCGGAGCCGTTGCATCAACGGCTACATCAACGGCGTCAGGAACCTTCTCAGCGCCTCCTCGTAGCCCTTCGCGTCCGCGTTCCACATCGCGTTGTGCGGGGCCTCGTCCACCTCGTGGAGGGTCACCAGGTCCGGGCGGCGGTCCGCCAGGCGGCGGGAGAGCGCCCACGGGGAGACCTCGTCGCCGGGGCCGTGGACCAGGAGCGTGGGGACCTTGAGGGCGCGGGGGTCCGCGACCTGCGCGAGGCGGTCGCCGCTCAGGCCCGTGCGCCCCTGAGCGGCGCGGACCGCGAGCGGGAGCAGCGGGCCCGGGGTGCGGCGGGCGCGGGCCAGGGCGCGCAGCGTCGTCTCCCAGCTGAGCACCGGCGAGTCCAGGACCAGGCCCTTGACGCGGTCCCGCAGCGCCGAGTGGGCGGCGGCGTGCAGGGCCATCGCGGCGCCCGTCGAGAAGCCGAGCACGATGACGTCGCGGGCGCCGTACCGCACGGCGTAGCGGATCGCCGCGTCGAGGTCGCGCCACTCCGTCTCGCCGAGGTGGCCGAGGCCGTCCGGGGAGCGGGGCGCGCCGAGGTCGCCGCGGTAGGCGAGGTCGAGCACCGGGAACTGGTGGTGGTGCAGGAACCCCATGAGGTTCATGGGGTGTTCGCGGGTGGTGCCGAGGCCGTGCACGGTGATCACCCACGTGTCCCGGGTCCCGGGCACGAACCAGGCGGGCAGCGCGCCGAGTTCACCCGGCACGTCGACGTCCGCGTGGTCGAGGCCGAGCGCGGCCTTGGGGTCACCGATGTGCACCTGGGGCGTGAGCCAGGCCTTGGCGCCGGGTTCCAGGGTGCCGTGGGTGACCCGCTCCAGGCGGCGTACGACGGTGTCGGCGGAGGTCGTGGCCGATTCGACGACCGGTCCGACCACCGCGTGGTACCCGTCGCCCTGCAACCCGTACGTACCGGGGCGCAGCGAGGCCAGGGCGCGGGTCAGGGTGACCTGGCCCGCGGCGGTGGCGTGCACGGTGAGTCTCGGCTCGGTGGGCAGCGGGCGGCCTGCGGGCGCCTTGAGCGCGGCGTCGCTGGCCAGCCGGCCCACGGCGATGGCGGCGGCCGAGGCCCCTATGACGGCGGTGACGGCAGCGGCCGTCGCGTTGGCGGTGCGCACCCGTCCAGTGTCGGGGCCCGCGCCCGCCCCGGCCAGTGGGACGACGATTCAGGGTGACGTTTCGGTCGACCCCCGCTGCCCGTACCCGCTCAGCCGCTCCCCCACCTCGCGCAGCTGCTCCCCGGTCAGCAGCGACGGGGTCAGGCCGGGGACCGAGTGGGCGGTGAGCCACAGGCGGCACATCCACTCCAGTTGGGCGGTGCGGTCGTAGGCGGCGGCGAGGGTGCTTCCGTAAGTGAGGGCTCCGTGGTTCTGGAGCAGACATCCCGTGCGGTCGGCCAGCGCGAGCAGCATGTTCTCGGCCAACTCTCGGGTTCCGTACGTGGCATAAGGGGCGACCCGGACGGGGCCGCCGAGCGCCGCCGTCATGTAGTGCACGGGCGGGAGTTCCGGCACGAGCGTGGAGACCGCGGTGGCGTGCACGGCGTGGGTGTGCACGACGGCGCGGGCGTCGGTGTGCCGGTAGACGGCGAGGTGCATGGGGAGCTCGCTGGTCGGCTTCAGGGTGCCGGCCCGCCGCTCGCCGTCGAGGCCCACGGCGACGAGATCGTCCGGGCCGAGTTCCTCGTACGGGACGCCGGTCGGGGTCACGAGCACGGTGTCGCCGACCCGCGCCGAGACATTGCCCGAGGTCCCGACGACCAGGCCGTCGACCACTGTCCGGCGGGCCGTCGCCACCACGTCCTGCCATGCCGCCCCGAGTTCCTGAAGCTGTGTCATGGCGCGCATCCTGTCAGCCGTTTGACGTGGTGACAGGTGGCGATCGGCACGGAACCCGACCCTCCGGAATACCCCATATGGTGATTGATAAGACTCATGTGTTATTTGGCCGACCTTGGCCGGGTAATTAATGATCTCCCGCTAATCTCTGGGAGTTCCCTGGGGATTTGTCATGCACGTCGTCACTTTCGGGGGGTAATCATGGCTCTCAGCCGCACAGCGTCCCCACGCCGCCACCGCGCCGCCGCGCTCACGTCAGTCGCCGCACTGACCCTCGGCGGCACCCTGCTCGCGGAGCTGCCGGCCCACGGCGCGGGCAAGCCACGCGGGAACGACGTCTCGTCGCACCAGAAGAACGTGAACTGGCAGAAGGCGAAGAACAAGGGCGCCCGGTTCGCCTACGTCAAGGCGACCGAGTCGACGAACTACCGCAACCCCTACTTCTCCCGGCAGTACAAGGGCGCCCGCAACGCGGGCATCATCCGCGGCGCCTACCACTTCGCGCTGCCGTACAAGTCCTCCGGGAAGACACAGGCCTCGTACTTCGTGCGCAACGGCGGGGCGTGGCGGCGCGACGGCTGGACGCTGCCGCCCGCGCTCGACATCGAGTACAACCCGTACGGCAAGGGCAAGCACCCCTGCTACGGGCTGCGGAAGTCGACGCTGGTGTCCTGGGTCAAGTCCTTCAGCAACGAGGTCGTACGCAGGACCGGACGCCGTCCCGTCATCTACACCAACGCGCGATGGTGGAAGCAGTGCACCGGCAACAGCGGGGCGTTCGCCTCGAACCACGCGTTGTGGCTCGCCCGGTACGACCGGAGCGCCGGCGCACTCCCGGCGGGCTGGACCTACTGGACGTTCTGGCAGTACAACGACAAGGGCAGCCTCCCGGGTGATCAGAATCTCTTCAACGGCTCAATGACCCAGCTCAAGCGCTTCGCGCGGGGTTAGTCGAAGGGCCGTCCGAAGCGCCCCGGAGCCCCTGGTTCCGGGGCCGAGGGCGCCTCGAACCGGAACCGGCGGCGCCGCCCCGAGGCAAGCGGAGCGAGACCCCTCCGAATCAGGTCACCGGGGCGCCCGGCCCAGTTCATCTTCCGTTCACTCGGGCTCTTTACGTTCCAAGAACCACTGACGTCCAACCGAAGCCTGGGTAAATGGAACACATCACGCTGCTCCTTGCGATCGTGATCGTTACCGCGCTGGTTTTTGATTTCACCAACGGTTTCCACGACACCGCCAATGCGATGGCTACGACCATCTCGACCGGCGCTCTCAAGCCGAAGGCGGCGGTGGCCATGTCCGCCGTGCTGAACCTCGTCGGAGCGTTCCTCTCCGTCGAAGTCGCGAAGACCATCTCCGGCGGCATCATCAATGAGGACGGCCTCAAGACAGAGGTCATCTTCGCGGCGCTGGTGGGCGCCATCCTCTGGAATCTGCTGACGTGGCTGGTCGGGCTGCCGTCCAGTTCGTCGCACGCGCTGTTCGGCGGGCTCATCGGCGCCGCTGTCATGTCGATGGGCTGGTCGTCGGTGAACGGCGGGACCGTCGTCACCAAGGTGCTGCTGCCCGCGGTGGCCGCGCCGCTCGTCGCCGGTATCGCCTCGTTGCTGGCCACCCGCCTGACGTACCGCATCAGTAAGAAGACGGACCAGAAGGCGACCGCGAAGGGGTACCGCGCCGGGCAGATCGCCTCCGCCGGGCTCGTATCGCTCGCGCACGGCACGAACGACGCGCAGAAGACGATGGGCATCATCACCCTCGCGCTGATCACCGGCGGCGTCATCGGGCACGACGCCGACCCGCCGCTGTGGGTCATCGTCTCGGCCGGTATGGCCATCGCCCTCGGTACGTACCTGGGCGGCTGGCGCATCATCCGCACCATGGGCAAGGGCCTCACCGAACTCGCGCCGCAGCAGGGCTTCGCGGCGCAGACCAGTGCGGCGACCGCGATCCTCGCCTCCTCGCACCTGGGTTTCTCGCTCTCCACCACGCAGGTCTGCTCCGGCGGTGTGATGGGCGCGGGCCTCGGCCGCAAGGGCGGCGTCGTCCGCTGGTCGACCGCCACCCGGATGTTCATCGCGTGGGGCCTGACCCTGCCGGCCGCCGGCCTGGTGGGCGCGGGCGCCGAGTTCCTGACCAAGCAGGGCGCGTGGGGCATCGGCCTCACCGCGGCGCTGCTCGTGACCGGCTCGGCGATCATTTGGAAGCTCTCGCGTCGCAACTCCGTCGACCACACCAACGTCACGGCGGACGAGCCGCACGCCGCCCCCGTGCAGGAAGCGCAGGAGGCGCAGGAAGCCCCGGGCGTCGTCACCGCCGCGATCGCCTCGGTCACGCCGCCGCCCGCGGGCACGGTCGAGTCGGCCGAGTCCGAGGCGAAGATCACCGACCGGCCGAAGGCCGGAGCGGTGAACGATCCCGCGCGCCCCGCCGGCGCCACGCTGTAGTCAGCGCTGTAGCTCAGAAGGAAGCAGGCAGGAATGAAGATCGACTGGGCGGCCCTCGGCTCCGTGTTCGGCGTCTCTCTCGTGGTCACCGTGGCCCTCGTCGGCCTGTTCACCCTCGGCATCGTGGGCCTCTCCAAGCGGGAGTCGGCGGCGCGTGACGGTGGCTCGGCCGCGGTCGCGACATCAGGGGCGTATGCCTGCTTCGCGCTGTGCGCGGCGGCCGTGGCCTACGGGATCTATCTGATCGTGGCCTGAGGCGACATCAGGGCCCTTCGGGGGCGGGGTGCGGGGCGTTCGGCGTCCCGTGCCCCGCCTTCGTGCGTACGCCTCAACAGCAAGTTGACGTGCCAACTCGCAGCGTGGTGGACTTCCCCCGCCATATACGGCAGCAGTTGAGGAAGCCGGTGCGAATCCGGCGCGGTCCCGCCACTGTGAGCCCCCTCCTTCGAAGGGGCGAGCCAGGAACTCTCGCTGCCGGTCTCGTCGAACCAGGGCGTGGACACCCTGAGTGAGGACACCTACCGCCATGCTTGCCCCACGCGGCAACTGGCGGCGCGAGCGCGTGTATGCGTGCGGTGCCGCCGCCGGGATCTTCGCCGACCTTCTTCTTGGCGATCCGCGCCGTGGGCATCCCGTCGCCGGATTCGGGCGCGCCGCCGGGGCCGTCGAGCGCGGGCTGTGGCGTGACCACCGTGGCGCGGGCGCCCTGCACACCGTGGTGTGTGCCGGAGGCGCCGTCGCTCTCGCCGCCGCCGCGACCCGTGTCGTACGCCGCTCCCCCGCCGCGTCCCTCGCGTTGACGGCCGCCGCCACCTGGGCCGTCGTCGGCGGCACCTCGCTGGGCCGCGAGGCCCGCGGCGTGGGGTCCGCGCTCGATGCCGGAGACGTGGAGCTGGCGCGGGAGCTGCTGCCCCGGCTGTGCGGCCGTGATCCGCAGGGGCTCGACGCCGACGGGATCGCGCGCGGTGTCGTCGAGTCCGTCGCCGAGAACACCTCCGACGCGGTCGTGGGCGCGCTCGTGTGGGGCGCGCTCGGCGGAGTGCCGGGCCTGGTCGCCTTCCGCGCCGTGAACACGCTCGACGCGATGGTCGGGCACAAGTCCGCGAAGTACCGGCGGTTCGGCTGGGCCTCGGCCCGCCTCGACGACGTGGCGGGCTGGCCGGGGGCCCGGCTGACCGGTGTCCTCGCCGTCCTCGCCGGTGGCAGGCCCCGGGAGGCGCTGGACGCGTGGCGGGCGGACGCCGGGCGGCATCCGAGCCCGAACGCCGGTGTCGTCGAGTCCTCCTTCGCGGGCGCGCTCGGGGTGCGGCTCGGCGGGACCCTGGCGTACGGCGGGCGGGTCGAGCACCGGCCGGTGCTGAACGCGCCGGGGCGTGCGGTCGAGGTACGTGATGTGGATCGGGCCGTGCGGCTGTCACGGCGGGTGTCTCTGTTGGCGTTGGGAGTCTGTGTGGGTGCGCGACTGGTACGGGCGCGGGTGCGGCGATGAGCGGGCGTGGAGACGGTGTTCGACGAGGCGGCGGGCTGCTCGTCGCCGGGACGACCTCCGACGCCGGGAAGAGTGTCGTCACCGCCGGGATCTGCCGGTGGCTGGTGCGGCAGGGCGTGAAGGTCGCGCCGTTCAAGGGGCAGAACATGTCCCTGAACTCGTTCGTGACCAGGGAGGGTGCCGAGATCGGGCGGGCGCAGGCCATGCAGGCGCAGGCCGCGCGGGCGGAGCCGAGCGCGCTGATGAATCCGGTGCTGCTCAAGCCGGGGAGCGATCGCAGTAGTCAGGTCGTGCTCATGGGCAAGCCTGTCGGCGAGTTGAGTGCCCGGGGGTATCACGGGGGGCGTCAGGCGGCGCTGCTCGACACCGTGGTCGGGTGTCTGGAGGAGCTGCGGGCCACGCATGACGCCGTGATCTGTGAGGGCGCGGGCTCGCCCGCGGAGATCAATCTGCGGCGGACGGACATCGTGAACATGGGGCTTGCGCGGGCCGCGCGGCTTCCGGTGCTTGTGGTCGGCGACATCGATCGGGGTGGGGTCTTCGCCTCGTTCTTCGGGACGACCGCGCTGCTGGCTCCCGAGGACCAGGAGCTTCTTGCCGGGTATCTGGTGAACAAGTTCCGGGGTGACGTGAGCTTGTTGGAGCCCGGTCTCGACATGCTCAAGTCCCTTACGGGGCGGGACACTTACGGGGTGCTGCCGTTCCAGCACGGCCTCGGCATCGACGAGGAGGACGGGCTTCGGGTGTCCCTTCGGGGTGCCGTACGGGAGTCCGTCGTGGCGCCGCCCGTGGGCGAGGACGTGCTGCGGGTCGCCGTGTGCGCGGTGCCGTTGATGTCGAACTTCACCGATGTGGACGCGTTGGCCGCCGAGCCGGGTGTCGTGGTGCGGTTCGTGGACCGGGCCGAGGAGCTCGTCGACGCGGACCTCGTCGTGGTGCCGGGGACACGTGGGACGGTGCGGGCGCTTGAGTGGCTGCGGGAGCGAGGGCTTGCGGAGGCTTTGAGGCGGCGGGCGGCCGAGGGGCGGCCCGTGCTCGGTATCTGCGGCGGGTTCCAGTTGCTCGGCGAGTCCATCGAGGACGAGGTGGAGTCGCGGGCCGGGGTCGTCGATGGGCTCGGGCTGCTTCCCGTACGTGTGCGGTTCGAGGCGGAGAAGACGCTTGCGCGGCCGGCCGGTGAGGCGCTCGGCGAGTACGTCGAGGGGTACGAGATTCATCACGGGGTCGCCGAAGTGCTGGGCGGAGACGCCTTCTTGGACGGGTGTCGGGTCGAGGGCGTGTGGGGGACGCACTGGCATGGGTCGTTGGAGGCGGATGGGTTTCGGCGGGCGTTTTTGCGGGAGGTGGCGGCGGCTGCCGGGAGGCGGTTTGTGCCGGCGGCGGATACATCGTTCGAGGCGTTGCGGGAGGAGCAGCTTGATCGGCTGGGGGATTTGATTGAGCGGCATGCCGATACGGGTGCGCTCTGGCGGTTGATTGAGGGGGGCGCCCCTGCGGGGTTGCCGTTTGTGGCTCCCGGGGCGCCGTCGTGAGATTTCGCCCCCGCCGCCGCTTCCCGTCCCGTCCCTGGGGGCTGCGCCCCCTCGCCCCCCAAAAGATTGCGCCCCGCGGCGGAGCCGCATATAGGCACAGTCCCGCGCCCCTAATCGTGGAGGTCAGGTTTCGATGAGTACTCCCTTTCCGTTCACTGCCGTTGTCGGGCAGGACGATTTGCGGCTTGCGTTGTTGTTGAATGCTGTGTCGCCCGCCGTGGGGGGTGTGCTCGTGCGGGGGGAGAAGGGGACGGCCAAGTCGACCGCCGTGCGTGCGCTGTCCGCGCTCATGCCGGGCGTCGACGTCGTCGCCGGGTGCCGGTTCTCGTGTGATCCGGCGGCGCCCGATCCGGGGTGTCCCGACGGGCCGCACGGCGACGCCCCGGGCGACCAACGGGACGCCCGGATGGTCGAGTTGCCGGTCGGCGCCTCGGAGGACCGGCTCGTGGGCGCGCTCGACATCGAGCGGGCGCTCTCCGAGGGCGTGAAGGCCTTCGAGCCGGGGCTGCTCGCCGATGCGCATCGCGGGATTCTGTATGTGGACGAAGTCAATCTGCTGCATGACCACCTTGTTGATCTGCTGCTCGACGCCGCCGCCATGGGCGCCTCGTACGTCGAGCGCGAGGGTGTCTCCGTACGGCATGCCGCGCGTTTCCTTCTCGTAGGGACGATGAACCCCGAAGAGGGCGAGCTGCGGCCGCAGTTGCTCGACCGGTTCGGGCTGACCGTGGAGGTTGCGGCGTCGCGCGAGCCGGAGCAGCGGGTGGCGGTCGTCAAGCGGCGGCTCGCCTATGACGACGACCCCGAGGGGTTCGCGGGCACATGGGCCGACGAAGAGGCCGACGTGCGGGAGCGGATCGTCGCCGCGCGTGAGCTGCTGCCCCAAGTGCGGCTCGGTGACCGGGCGTTGACGCAGATCGCGGCGACGTGCGCGGCCTTCGAGGTGGACGGCATGCGCGCCGACATCGTGATGGCACGCACGGCCACCGCGCTCGCCGCCTGGGCGGGGCGTGAGGACGTGCTGGCGGAGGACGTGCGGCAGGCCGCGCTGCTCGCGCTCCCGCACCGCAGGCGCCGGAACCCCTTCGACGCGCCGGGGCTCGACGAGGACAAGCTCGACGAGACGCTGGACGAGTTCGGTCCCGAGGACGAGCCGGAGCCGGACCCGGAGTCGGGCCCTGACCCTGACCCTGACCCTGATGATGATCCGGACGGGCCCGGCGGGGGTCCCGACGGTGGTGGTCCCGGTGGTGGTGTGCCGCCGCAGGACGGGCCTCACGACGCGCCGCAGGAAACGCAGGACCCGCAGGATGCCCCGGCCGGTGACAACCGGGAGGACTCCCCCGAGACCGAGGAGCCCGCCGCCGCCCCGGCAGCCGGTGGCGGAGCCCGTGAGCAGAAGCCCGTGGCGGCCGGTGAGCCCTTTCGTACGAAGATGTTGAGCGTGCCCGGCCTCGGCGAGGGCGCGGCGGGGCGGCGGTCGCGGGCGCGTACCGAGCACGGTCGCACCACGGGGGCGACGCGGCCCCGTGGCGCCCTGACGAAGCTGCACCTGGCGGCGACCGTGCAGGCCGCCGCCCCGCACCAGCGGGCGCGTGGCCGCTCGGGCCGGGGGCTCGTCGTACGCCGTGACGATCTGCGGCAGGCGACCCGCGAGGGGCGCGAGGGGAACCTCGTGCTGTTCGTGGTCGACGCCTCGGGGTCGATGGCGGCGCGGCAGCGGATGACCGCCGTGAAGGGCGCCGTGCTGTCGCTGCTGCTCGACGCGTACCAGCGACGGGACAAGGTGGGGCTCGTGACCTTCCGGAAGTCGGCGGCCGAGGTCGCGCTGCCGCCCACGTCGAGCGTGGACGCGGCGGCGAGCCGCCTGGAGTCGCTGCCGACCGGAGGGCGCACCCCGCTGGCGGCCGGTCTGCTGAAGGCGCACGACGTGCTGCGTGTGGAACGGCTGCGGGATCCGGCGCGGCGCCCGCTGATGGTCGTCGTGACCGACGGGCGGGCGACGGGTGGGCCGGAGCCGGTGCAGTTGGCGGGGCGTGCGGCCGGGCTGCACGCCGCCGAGGGGACGGCGAGCGTCGTCGTCGACTGCGAGACCGGCATGGTGCGGCTCGGGCTCGCCGGGGAGCTGGCAGGACGGCTCGGCGGCACCGCCGTCACGCTGGACGAGCTGCGGGCGGATTCGATCGCCGGGCTCGTGAAGGACGTCACTGGAACGCAGAACACCATCAGGAAGGCCGCTTAAATGCCGCAGGGACAGCCGAGCGTCGTACCGAACGACGGGCTGACGACACGTCAGCGTCGCAACCGCCCACTGGTGTTCGTGCACACGGGCATCGGAAAGGGCAAGTCGACGGCCGCGTTCGGGCTCGCGCTGCGTGCCTGGAACCAGGGCTGGCCGATCGGGGTGTTCCAGTTCGTCAAGTCGGCGAAGTGGAAGGTCGGCGAGGAGAACGCGCTCAAGACGCTCGGCGCGAGCGGCGAGGGCGGCACCGTGGCCTGGCACAAGATGGGCGAGGGCTGGTCGTGGGTGCAGCGCGACGACCAGGCCGACAACGAGGAGAAGGCGCGCGAGGGCTGGGAGCAGGTCAAGCGGGACCTGGCCGACGAGACGTACAAGCTGTACGTGCTCGACGAGTTCGCCTATCCGATGCACTGGGGCTGGATCGACGTCGACGATGTGGTCGAGACGCTGCGGAACCGTCCCGGGCAGCAGCATGTGGTCATCACGGGCCGCAACGCCCCTGAGAAGCTGGTCGAGTTCGCGGATCTCGTCACCGACATGTCGAAGGTGAAGCATCCGATGGACGAGGGCCAGAAGGGCCAGCGGGGCATCGAATGGTAGGTCCGCAGACTACGCGGCCCGTGGACGTGCCCCGCCTGGTCGTCGCCGCGCCGGCCTCCGGGACCGGCAAGACGACGGTGGCGACGGGGCTGATGGCGGCGTTCGCCGAGCGTGGGCTCGCCGTGTCGCCGCACAAGGTGGGGCCCGACTACATCGACCCCGGCTACCACGCGCTCGCGACCGGGCGGCCGGGGCGGAACCTCGACGCGTACATGTGTGGGCCCGAGCTGGTCGCGCCGCTGTTCGCGCACGGGGCGGCGGGGTGTGAACTCGCGGTCGTGGAAGGTGTGATGGGGCTCTTCGACGGGGCGTCGGGGGAGGGTGAGCTGGCCTCGACGGCGCATGTCGCGAAGCTGCTGAAGGCGCCTGTCGTGCTCGTCGTCGACGCGTCGTCGCAGTCGCGGTCGGTGGCGGCGCTCGTGCATGGCTTCGCCTCGTTCGACCCCGAGGTGCGGCTCGCGGGCGTCATCCTCAACAAGGTGGGCTCCGACCGGCACGAGGAGTTGTTGCGCGAGGCCATGGAGGAGGTCGGGGTTCCGGTGTACGGGGCGTTGCGGCGGACTCCGCGGGTGGCTACGCCGTCTCGGCATCTGGGGTTGGTCCCGGTGGCCGAGCGGAGCACGGAGGCGGTGGACTCTGTGGGGGCCTCGGCCGCGATGGTGCGGGAAGGGTGTGACCTGGAGGGGTTGTTGGGGCTGGCCCGTAGCGCGCCGCCGCTTTTGACGGAGGCGTGGAGTCCTGGCCCGAGCGGGGTTGACGTCTCGGGGCTCCGCCCCGGACCCCGCGCCTCAAACGCCGGCGGGGCTGGATCTGTTGTCGCGGTTGCTGGTGGCGCCGCGTTCACGTTCTCGTATGCCGAGCACACGGAGTTGTTGCGGGCGGCGGGTGCCGAGGTCGTGGCGTTCGATCCGTTGCACGACGAAACCCTTCCGGAGGGCACGGCGGCGGTCGTCATCGGTGGCGGCTTCCCCGAGGTCTACGCCCCCGAGCTGTCGGCCAACGAACGGCTCCGCAAGGCCGTGGCCGAACTGGCCAGGTCCGGCGCCCCGGTGGTCGCCGAGTGCGCGGGGCTGCTGTACCTGTCCCGTTCGCTCGACGGGCGGCCGATGTGCGGGGTGCTCGACGCGGACGCGGAGATGTCCGGCCGGCTGACCCTCGGCTACCGCGACGCCGTCGCCGTCACCGACAGCGTGCTCGCCCCCGCCGGGGCCCGGCTGCGCGGTCACGAGTTCCACCGGACCATGCTGGAGCCGGGCGCGGGGCCCACGCCCGCGTGGGGCATGCGGCTGCCGACGCGGCGCGTCGAGGGCTTCGTGCAGGGCGGTGTGCACGCCAGCTATCTGCACACGCACTGGGCGGCGCGGCCGGACATCGCGCACCGCCTGGTCCAGTGGAGCGGCGCACGGTGAACGGGTCAGCCCGCGATGCCCACCACGAGCCAGATGAAGGCCACCCCCGCGACGGTGCACAGCAGCGTCGACCGGGCCGGGTGCTCGTGGTGGGCCTCCGGGAGGATCTCGGCGGCGGCCAGGTAGAGCAGCACGCCGCCGAAGAAGCCGAGATAGCCGCCGAGCAATTGCTCCGGAATGGTGAACAGGAGCGTGGACGCGGCGCCCACCACCGGAGCCGCGGCGTCCGCGAACAGCATGATCAACGCCTTGCGGCGGGCGTTCCCGTAGAGCCGGGTGATCGTGTACGTGTTGAAGCCGTCGGCGAAGTCGTGGGCGACCACGGCGACCGCCACGGCCGCGCCCATGCCGCCGCCGATCTGGAAGGCCGCGCCGATCGCCATGCCGTCCATCAGGCTGTGCCCGACCATCGCGGACGCCGCCGTGAGCCCCACCTCGGGGGCCCGGCCGCCCGACGCCCCCTCCTCCGCCCCGTGGGCGGCCTGGCGGCGGGCCAGCAGGTGTTCCATGATGTGCGCCCCGAGGAACCCGGCCACGAACAGCAGCAGCGCCGCCGGCACCCCGTGCACCTCGCTGCCCGCCGCCTCCAGGGCCTCGGGCAGCAGGTCGAGGCCGACCACGCCGAGCATCAGGCCACCGGCGAGGCCGAGCACCAGGTGGCGCCGGTCGGTGACCCGCTGCGCGGTCCAGCCGCCGACCAAAGTCATCAGGAAGGCGCTCAGCGCCACGATCACGGCCATGGCCCCTTGCTAACCCATCCGGGGGCCTCCCCGCACATCCTGCGCGGTGTCGTCGTCGGTGTCGGCGCCCGGTCCGGGGTCTCGGCGGACGAAGTGCTCGGGCTCGTCCGGGCCGTGCTGGCCCAGGCGGGCGCGACGGACGTCCTGGCGCTCGCGACGGTCGACACGAAGGGCCGGGAGCCCGGCATCGTCGCGGCGGCGCGGGCGCTGGGCGTGCCGCTGGAGACGTACGACGCCGAGCGGCTCGCCGCCGTGCCCGTGCCGCATCCGTCCGCGCGGGCCCGCGCCGCCGTGGGCACCCCTTCGGTAGCCGAGGCCGCCGCGCTCGTACGCGGTGGTGAACTGCTCGTCCCGAAGCGGGCGTCGGCCGGGGCGGGCGGGGGTCCGGGGCGGGTGACGTGTGCGGTGGCACGGCCCGGGTAGGGACCGGCCCGGCTTCGCCGCCGCTCTCTGTCCCCCCCGGATTCCTGGATCCCCCTCTCGATCTCCCGCAAGGAGCCCGTCCCCATGCGCACCCCTCCCCCGGCCCTGCTCGCCGCCCTGGAGCAACGGCTCGACGACGTTCTGAGCGGCGGCCCCCGCAGACCGCGCGACCGGGCCGATGTGACCGTGCTGCTCGTCGGGGACGGCTCGGCCGACTCCGCGGTCAACGCCGAACTCGCCGCCGCCGCACGGATGTTGTGGGAGGGCAGCGGCTACGCGGGCGTGGAACCGGCGTATGTGTCGGCGGCGCCCGACGTGCCGGCGGGGCTCGACCGGTGCGCGGCGCTCGGCGCGCGGCGGGTCGTCGTGCTGCCCTACGGGGCCCTGCTGTCGGAGCGGTGCCACACGCAGGCCGTGGGGTGGGCCGCGGCCCATCCCGAGGTCGACGTGCGGTGCGCGGCCGCCCCAGTCGTGGCGGGGCCGGTCGGTGGGCCCGATCTGCGGCACCACGGGGACGCCGAAGTCCGCGACGACGGCGAGAAGTTGACGGATCTCGCGGTGAACGTGCGCACGGGCACGCCGCCGTCCTGGCTGCGGGAGCACATCGCCGGGTCACTGGACGGGCTCGCGGCGTATCCGGACGGGCGGGCCGCGCGGGCCGCGGTGGCGGCGCACCACGGGGTGCCGGTGGAGCGGGTGCTGCTCACGGCCGGTGCGGCGGAGGCGTTCGTGCTGCTCGCGCGGGCGCTGCGGGTGCGCAGGCCCGTCGTCGTGCACCCGCAGTTCACCGAGCCGGAGGCCGCGTTGGAGGACGCCGGGCATGCGGTGGGGCGGGTGCTGCTGCGGGCGTCGGACGGGTTCCGGCTCGATCCGGCGCTCGTACCGCACGACGCGGATCTGGTGGTCGTGGGGAACCCGACGAACCCGACATCGGTGCTGCATCCGGCGGATGTGCTGCGGCAGTTGGCGCGGCCGGGGCGGTTCCTGGTGGTCGACGAGGCGTTCATGGACGCGGTGCAGGGCGAGCGGGAGTCGCTGGCCGGGCGGACGGATGTGCCGGGGCTCGTGGTGCTGCGGAGCCTGACGAAGACGTGGGGCCTGGCGGGGTTGCGGGTCGGGTACGTGGTGGCGGAGCCGGAGGTGGTGGCGGAGCTGGAGCGGGCACAGCCGTTGTGGCCGGTGTCCTCGCCCGCGCTCGTCGCTGCGCAGGCGTGTGTGTCGGCGAGGGGTGCCGCGGAGGCGGCGGATGCGGCGGACGCCGTTGCGGCGGACCGGGGGTATTTGGTGGGGCTGCTCCGGGGGTTGGGCCCGTACGGGGTTTCCGTGGCCGGGGCGGCGGAGGGGCCGTTCGTGCTGGTGCGGGTACCGGGGGCGGGTGTGGTGCGGGAGCGGTTGCGTTCGGCCGGGTTCGCGGTGCGGCGCGGTGACACGTTTCCCGGGCTGGGGGCGGACTGGGTGCGGGTCGCGGTGCGGGACCGTTCCACGAGCGACAGTTTCGTCGCGGCGTTGGCCGGGGTGTTGCGCACCGCCGGGTAGCCGCCGGGGCCATCAAGCGCCGCGGTGCGGGTGTGCGTTTTAAGCCCCTGCGGCGATTGAGCAGCGAGGGCCGGGGCGGAGCCCCGAAGCCCCGGCGCCGCGGGGGCTCAAAAG